>NZ_JBIUCP010000016.1:0-69624 GCF_044538765.1 Acinetobacter sp. ABJ-A23_2 | reverse complement strand
ATCTAAAAAATGCAAAATTTTTATAAATGTACGCAGCATAAATTTAAGTATTTGTGTAATATAAAGACAGTTATGTCTATTTTCTAATTTAAATTTAAGAATTATATGCTTGAGATTGAGTTGCAGTATGGTCTATTGGGGTAAAACATTGATTCAATTAATACAAATTTTAATGATTCATTTGGCTTATTGGATTAATAAAATTGAGTTAAAGCAGACTAAATCATTTTATTCAATATAAATAAGACTGTATTTATCTACCATATAAATATGCTCGGAGGTACATCACATTGTGCTAGGCCAAGCAAATTGTGGAATAGGTAAAAATATTCAGCTAAAAATAAATTAAGACACGGGAAAATCAATGCAACAACTCATTACAGGTGCAAATCTCACTTTGAGCGGCACGCAATTTCATTTGAAAGTTAAAACAATATTACCTTCTGATATAGGCTTGGATGTGACTGCCTATCTATTAAATTCTCAAGGGAAGGTTCGTGGTGATACAGACATGATCTTTTATGGTCAAAAGCAAACACTAAACAAGAGTATAGAGTTAATTGAAACCACAAATGACAGATCTTATGTAGGCCAATTTAATATTAATACACAACTATTAGATCTTGATATTAATAAATTTGCTGTATGTGCTACCGTCGATAGTCAAGGTGCACTTAATACAATTCAAGATATTGAAATTGAATTATGGGAAAAGGGGCAGCTCGCTGCTAAAGCGATTGTAAAAAGTGCTGAAAAAAAAGAAAAAGCACTAATTTTAGGCGAAGTTTATCGTTATCAAGATCAATGGAAATTCCGTTTCGTGAATCAAGGATTTAATGGTGGCCTAAAACCATTATCTGAATATTTTGGGGTTGAAATTAGTGATCAACCTATTATTCCTGTTTTAAATACTCAGCCTAAAACTCCAGCAGTCCCTCAACCCAAAATTAATTTAAATAAAATTACGCTAGATAAGCGTAATAGCCAGATTAGTTTACAAAAACAAGATCAAGACTTTGGTGAAATTAAAATTAATCTCAATTGGAATCAACGTCCTCAGCAGACTCAATCGGGAGGATTCTTTAAAAAGTTACTTAACCAAAATCAGGGAATTGACTTAGATTTAGGCTGTTTATTTGAAATGAAAAATGGCCATAAATCAGTTATTCAAGCCTTGGGTAGTCAATTTGGTGATTTTGATAGTTTTCCATTTATTAAATTATCTGCTGATGACCGTACTGGCGCATTGAAAGAAGGTGAGTGGCTCAGGATTAATGGCAAACAGTGGCAACAAATTCATCGCGTAGTGCTATTTGCTTTTATTTATGAAGGTGTGCCGAATTGGGCGGAAACAGATGCGGTAGTGACAATTTATGTACCTGATCAGCCTCCTATAGAAGTTCGTTTGTCAGAAGGGCAACCCTTAGGTATGTGCGGGATTGTTGAGTTAGTAAATAAAGACGGAAGTATTCAAGTTCAGCGTCATGTACGTTACGTGCGTGGACATCGAGAACTAGACCAAGCATTTGGTTTTGGAATGCGTTGGGTTGCTGGTAGTAAATAAAATTTATCTATTTGTAAGTTTTTAAACTATTGAATTTAAAGTATTCAAACGAGGAGAAAAAATAAAATGGCAATTAGTTTAAATAAAGGTGGAAATTTATCCCTAAGTAAAGCAGATCCTAATTTAGTTAGAGTTTTAATTGGATTGGGTTGGGATGAACGTGCAACTGATGGCGCTGCGTTTGATTTAGATGCGAGTGCATTTTTACTCACAGCTAATGGTAAGGTTCGTGGTGACCATGATTTTATTTTCTATAATCAGCTTAAATCACAAGATGGTGCCGTAGAACATACAGGTGATAATCGTTCTGGACAGGGTGATGGTGATGATGAAACCTTACTAGTAAATCTTGCAAAAGTTGCACCTGAAGTTGAAAAAATAGCAATTACCGTAACGATTCATGATGCGCAAGCAAGAGGTCAAAATTTTGGTCAGATCGCAAATGCATTCATACGAGTAGTAAATCAGGATACAAATGTAGAAGTTGTTCGTTTTGACTTGGCTGAAGATTATTCAACAGAAACAGCAATGGTATTTGGCGAAGTCTATCGTCATAACGGTGAGTGGAAATTTAAAGCTGTAGGTCAAGGTTACTCTGGTGGGCTGGCTGCAATGTGTCAGCAATATGGTATTCAAGTTGGCTAAAATTATCATTTCAATAAATAAATGATGAATACCGTTAAATTTTTATAAAAGGTAAAAAATGAAACATTTTCGTTTCTCAATTTTTTTTAGCATGATCTGTTTGGGATTGGCAGCGTGGTGGGGCTTTACTCATGGGCCAAATGCAGGGTTTTCTATGATGCTTAAAGCATTGTTGATTACTGGTGTATTGGCCGTTATGGAAGTCTCCTTATCTTTTGATAATGCAGTTGTAAATGCTTCAGTATTACAGAACTGGGATGAATTCTGGAAAAAGATTTTTCTTACCGTAGGGATTCTGGTCGCTGTATTTGGTATGCGTTTAATTTTCCCTTTATTAATTGTTGGCGTAACGGCTGACATGGGAATGATTGAAGTTGCTAAGTTAGCGTTAAATGATCCTAAAGCATATTCCGAGAAACTGTTAGCTCACCATGCGGAGATTTCAGCTTTTGGTGGCATGTTCTTGCTTTTGGTATTTTTGAACTTCTTATTTGATGATGGCAAAGATACACATTGGTTCCACTGGTTAGAGGCACACCTATCTAATTTAGCTAACATTCCTGCAATGTCTGTATTTGTATCGCTCATCGCTCTACTTATTATGTCGGCATTTGTACCTGTAGAACAGAAGTTGATTGTGATTGTGGCGGGTATTTGGGGCATTGTTGTATACATCGGTGTTCAAGTAATTGGTCACTTATTGGAAAGTAGTGATGATGAATCAAGTGAAGAGCAAGCATCGGGTAAGTCTACTAATCTGGTTAAAGCGGGTATTGGTGGTTTCCTTTATCTTGAAGTTTTAGATGCTTCATTCAGTTTTGATGGTGTTATTGGTGCATTTGCAATCACAAATGATGTTGTCATTATTATGTTGGGCTTAGCAATAGGTGCAATGTTCGTCCGTTCTATGACTATTTATTTGGTTGAACAAGGTACGCTAGAAGCCTTTATTTATTTAGAACATGGTGCACATTATGCCATAGGGGCATTGGCAGTAATTATGTTGTACACAGGGACAGGTGGACATGTACCAGAGGTTGTAACAGGTTTGATTGGTATCGCATTTATTGCGTGGGCGGTGTTATCGTCGATTTCTTATAGTAAAAATCAAGTACAAACTTCATAAGAATTTTTGAAAAGACCATTTATATGGCTTTTATAAAATAAATGAAACAAACAATGAGTCAAAATTTATAAGGAGTAACTCATATGGCGATTAGTTTAACCAAAGGCGGTAACGTTAGTTTAACCAAAGAAGCACCTGGTATTACCAAAACAACTGTGGGCTTGGGTTGGAACCCGCGTGTGACTGATGGAGCCGCTTTTGATCTTGATGCAATTGCATTTTTAGTTAATGAAAATGGCAAGGTTCGCGCTGATCATGACTTTATTTTCTTTAATAACCTAAAATCATCTGATGGTTCAGTAGTTCACAATGGTGATAACCGTACAGGAGAAGGTACTGGTGATGATGAAACATTAAGCGTGGACTTAGGTAAGGTTCCTGCTGATGTTTCGAAAGTGATCTTCGCTGTAACAATTTATGAGGGACAGGCTCGTAGTCAGAACTTTGGCCAAGTTGCTAATGCGTATATTCGTGTAAGTAACGATGCGGGCGGTAGCGAAATTGCACGCTATGATTTATCTGAAGACAGTAGCACGGAAACGGCTATGATCTTTGGTGAACTTTACAAGCATGGCAGTGAATGGAAATTCCGTGCAATTGGTCAAGGTTTTGCTGGTGGTTTAGGACCTTTAGCTGCATCTTATGGCGTTGCGGTTTAATAGACGTCTGGAAGATAGTGCTTAGGCACTATCTTTTTTTATATTTGTAAGTTATGAAAACAGGCTACTCCTTCATATGTTAAGTCTAGTTCGTGGACAAAAAATAAAATTAACTGATCTCTTACAGGAGCAATCCTCTTTTTATATTCAGGTTCAATATCAAGCGGATTTTGATCTAGATATTGCCGTTTTTGGACTTGATTCACAGTATCGTTTAAATGATGAACGATACATGACATTTTATAATCAACCTGAAACGCCATGTCAGGCTGTAGGTTTGCTTGAAAATAATACTGATTCTAGCCATTTCAAAGTTGATCTTCAAAAACTTCCTTTGAGCATTCATCATTTAGTTTTAACTGCTGCAATTGATGGTCATGCGGTCATGTCTGGTGTACAGAAAATAACTGCCAAAGTAATGAATCTACAAAATCAGCTTATTGCTGAATTAGAACTCAATAGCCAGTTATTTGATCAAGAGCGTGCCACTATGCTTATTGAAATCTATCGTAAAGATGGAGTTTGGCGACTGGCTGCGATTGGACAAGGTTTTAATGATGGTTTAGCTGCATTAATTCGTCATTTCGGTGGCGAGGTCGCAGATGAAGGTGTTGTGCAGAAAGAGTCTACAGGGCAACAATCGAGTGTTGAGCTTAAGAAAAAACTGTCACTGGAAAAAGCAGAGAAAACAGGTAACGCTTCAATTATTGATCTAACTAAAAAATCTCTGGTTCAGTTAGAAAAAAAGAATTTGCTTGGTGTAACAGCAAGAGTTGCACTGGTGCTTGATGCTTCCGGATCAATGGATTGGCAATATCGCCGTGGGGATGTGCAAAAGGTGGTTGATCGTTTGATGCCTTTGGCAATCCATTTTGATGATAACGGAAGTTTTGAATGCTGGGCATTTGCTGCAAAAACGACACAACTAGATGATGTTGTTTTAACGAATGTTAATAATTTTATTAATACAACTCATCAAGGTTGGAAAAATTGGTCGGTTGGAGCACGATACAATGAAGAAATTCCAGCAATTGAAGCTGTAATTAATTATTTTCAAAAATTTAATGATCAAATTCCAACTTATGTTTTGTTTATTTCCGACGGTGGGGTTGGAAGCCATCGGCAAATGAAAAAAATATTATCTCAAGCGGCTACGCTTCCAATTTTTTGGCAATTTGTAGGAATTGGTGGGCGTGATTATGGCGCACTTGAAAAGCTGGATGACCTGTCTGGCCGCATTGTTGATAACTGCAATTTCTTCAATTTAGATCGAATTGATAGTGTATCGGATGAGTACTTATATGAATTGTTATTGCAAGAGTTTCCTCATTGGTTAAATGCTGCTAAGCATCATCGAATTGTTAGAGATTAATAAAGGTTAATAAAATGGCACACTTTAGTTTAGTGGGTTCACCCGAACCATTCTTACATGTTGCAATGCGTCGAGGGGATCGAATTTATTGTGAAAGTAATGCAATGGTTATGATGGAAGATGCTCTGGAGTTAAAGGGACGATTACAAGGTGGCTTAATGCAATCCTTATTACGTCGATTTGCTAATGATGAATCTTTATTCCAGCAACATATCGAAGCTGTACGTGGAGATGGGGACTGCTTATTGTCTGCTTCACTAGATGGTGATATGCAGATTCTTGATGTTGGCGCGACTCAATATATCTTAAGTGATGGTGCATTTGTTGCCGCACACGACTCAGTCGATATCAAAGCAAGATTAAATACTAGTCTTGGAGGAGCTTTCTTTGGCAATACTGGTGGTTTCCTTGTTATGGAAACCAGTGGGCAAGGTCAAGTTGTGGTTTCTGGTTGTGGAACCTTGTTTGAGCTAGAAGTAGAGCCGAATAAAGAGGTTGTTATTGATAACGGGCACGTCGTCTGCTGGGATTCGCGTTTAAATTATCATTTATCTGTTTCAACTTCACAGAATAGTGGTTTCCTTGGCAACTTGGTGAATAGTGTAACTAGTGGTGAAGGCATGGTATTGCGTTTTTCCGGTGCTGGTAAAGTCGTCATTTGCTCAAGAAACCGGAACAATTTTTTACAGTGGTTGATGTCTAAATTAAACCGTCAACAGTCTCATTAAAAAATAAAAGTAATCATTTTTATAGTCCTCATTGGAAGATCCATAATATGGCAATTAATTTAGAAAAAGGTCAGAAAATCAATTTGCAAAAAGCAGATGGTAGTAGCCTTCAACAAGTTTTCTTGGGCGTTGGCTGGGATGTAGTAAAAAGTAAAGGTTTTTTGGGTTTTGGGGGCAGCGGTAATATTGACCTTGATGCTTCAGTCATTTTATTTGATGAAAATAAAAAAATGCTTGATGTTGTCTATTTTGGACAATTACAAAGTAAAGATGGGAGTATTCGTCATTCTGGAGACAATTTAACAGGTGCTGGAAGTGGTGATGATGAAGTGATTCGTGTCAACCTTAATCAAATTCCAGCGCAAGTAAAATCTTTGGTGTTTACTGTTAATAGCTTTCGCGGTCAGAGTTTTGAGAAAGTGGAAAATGCATTCTGTCGTTTGGTTGATCAATCAAACAACCATGAAATTGCAAGTTATAAACTTTCCTCGCAAGGGGCGCATACAGGCCTGATTATTGCAAAAATTTATCGTCATAATGATGCATGGAAAATGCATGCAATTGGTGAAAATGTACATGGACGTACCTTTCAAGATATCGTTCCTTACGTTTTACCTCATATTTAATTTTGTATTTGACTAAGTAGCTTTTCCACCATTGTTCAAAGCAATGGTGGATTATAGAAAGATGATTTTTAACAAGTTACGTTATAGCTGACCCAGCTGCTTTTTTTGTAAGAAAGCATCAATCACATTAAACAAAATGCAAAACACAACGAGTCCAACACCGGCAAGACATGTCATGGTCCATCCGCCATGATTCCAAGCAAAAATTCCTAATGCTGAACCAACTGCGCCACCAATAAAGTAAGTGGTCATATAAATGGCATTAATACGAGATTTAGCATCTGGACGTAAGCGAAAAATAATGCTTTGGTTACTGGTGTGAACGAGCGCGAGTGCCAATTGAATTAATGCAAAACCAATAACATAAGTAGAAAGTAAAGTTTGTCCGAAGTAGAAACAAATCCAGCTTACCAAGAACAGCCCACAACCCATCCAAGTAAGTAATCTTGTGTAGCCTTGATCGGCGTATTTACCAATATAGCGCGTGGATAGTGCACCAAAGATGCCGACTAGAGGGACTAGTCCGATAAATAGATCGGGTAAATGATGTGCCGAGGTAAGAAGTAGAGCAATGGTGGAATACAAAGTACTGACTGCTGCAAAGGCAAAAGCACCCGTAAGCGCTCTTAATAATAATCGCTTTTCTTGCTTTAAAAGCTGAGCCATGGAAACAAAGATTTGTCCATAGTTCATTTTCATACGCAAGACATAAGGCAAGCGGCTTTTTAAAGTAAATGCCAATAGAAGCATTAATACACCGCTTACCACATAAACCACTTTCCAGTGGAAAAGATTGGAAAATAAACCTGCCAGACTGGTAGAGAGTAAAATCCCGACCAATAATCCACTCATTAAAAAGCCAATAATCTCGCCTGTTTTTTCAGGTTTGACTGTCATAGTTGCAAGTGGAATAAGCACTTGAGCTGCAACAGAAAACAAGCCTGCTAAAATTGTACCAATCCAGAGCATGGGCAAGTTAACAGCAAACGCAGAAGTAAATAGACCAACTGCACAAAGCACCATCAAAAATGGAATAGCCTTGGCTTTATTGACGATATCACCCATCGGAACAATAAAGAGTAAACCGAGGGCATACGACACCTGAGCAAATGTCACTGTTAAAGCAGCTTGTGCTTGCGTTACAGCAAACTCTTGCTGAATAGAGTGAATTAGAGGCTGACAGTAATAATTCACACCTGCACATAAGCCACATGCTGCTGCCATCAACCAAAGCAAAGGTTTATTTTGACTGATATCTTCAGGGGTAGACATGATGTTCTCTCAGTTTTATTAGGTATATGCCGTTGCTTCAACTTCAATAAGCATGCGTTCTAATGCAAGGCGTGGCACAGGAATGAGCGTGCAGGCTGGAAAAGGATGATTTTTCCATAAATTTTGCATGATTTTAATTAAAATTTGGTGTTTTTCATCTGAGTGGTCAACAATTAAAACTCTTAAAACAGCAATATCTGAGATTTGTGCGTTTGCTGCAGTTAAGGCATGTTGAATGTTATTAAAAACTTGAGTGGCTTGTTCTTGAAAGAGTGGGCTGAGTTCGCCGTTTGAATCTTCACCGCCTTGACCAGCTACATGAATAATATTCTTAAAATTTTGGACTACTGCAACATGACTATAACCATTTGGGGTTGGGTTATATAAAGATGATGGATTTATGATTTTAAAAGCTTCTTTATTCATTGGAATTCGAACGTTCATTAAAAGTTAGATGAGTATCCAACCTCAACTTAAGTTGAGGTCAAGAAGATTTAATGTTTTAGTCTTTTCTTTCTAAGTGTAATCATCATTACACCTACAATATTGAGTAGGCAGCCCACCCATTGCCACATATTGAGATGTTCATTTAAGAAGACAACGGCAAGTAAAATCGTTAGAACTGGTCCAATTGAAGCAATCATTGCAGATTGTGATGCACCAAGACGCTCAATGCTTTGTATGAGCATAACAGTGGGTAACACGGTGACTAAAAAGCCTAAGCCGACTCCATACCAAATGACGCTTGAGGGGAGCTGTAATATCAGTTCCATAGGATGAGGTGTGCTCAAAGCGTAATGTGTTAATGCACCAATACAGGCAATAGTTAGTGCTAAGCCTGTGAAATTCCAAGAACCAAATTTTTTAATTAATGGCGGAGTTAGCAGTAAATAGCCTGCAAAAGCTACCGCACTTGCAAATACGAAACTTGTTCCTAACCAGAAATTGCCCTGAATTGGTGCATTGTTATGTTCTTGAAGCATTACTAGCACCGTTCCACCATAACTAAGGAAAATGGCGAATAAACTTTTTACATCTAATTTTTGTTTGTAGAGCAGGCTTGAAGCAATCACGGTAAGTGTGGGATATAAAAATAGGATAATTCGCTCTAAAGAGGCACTAATAAACATGAGACCCATGAAATCGAGCCAGCTGGCGAAGTAGTAGCCTAATAGACCGGCAAAAATTAAAATTAGCCAATCCTTCTTTTTTATGCCCTGATTATGATGCCTATTGAACCAGCAAATTAATAGAAAGAACGGTAAAGCGCTTAACATACGTAAAGCCATCAGGACTGTACCGTCTACTAATGGAGAAAGGGCATAAGTTTGTTTAATAAAGATTGCTTTTATGCTGAATAGAAAAGCAGAGCAAAGCGCAAAAAAAGACCCAATTTGAGACGACGATAAAGAAATTTTCATATACAGGACTGTATAAGAGAGACTATTGTCTGCAAAAAAAGAAAAATCTTCCTATATTACACCTCAAGTCAAATATCGTGAATCATCAGTTCAAAATATGGGTATTTATTAAATAAATAGTGGGTGGTATTTTCAAAAAGTTCAATTAGAATCCAAATTCTGTACAAAGAATACACATGGGGGAAACATTGCGGGTTGCAATGTTTTTGACAATGAGAAATTAGCTTGAGGAACGCTCATGCAGATCGGAATCCCAACCGAAACTGTCGTCGGTGAAAATCGTGTAGCTGCTACGCCAGAGACAGTAAAGAAGTTGATTAGCGCTGGTCATAGCGTTGTGATTGAACGTGGTGCTGGTGTAAAGGCTGCGTACATTGACAGTGCTTATGAACAGGTCGGTGCAACCATTACGGATGATGCCTATACGGGTAGTCAAATTATTTTGAAAGTTCGTGCGCCACAAGGCGGGGAAATTCAAAAACTTGCAGCAAATACAGCTGTTGTAGCAATGTTTGATCCTTATCGTAATACCGAGCTAGATCAGTTTGCGAATCAGCAAGTATCTGCTTTTGCTCTGGAATTGCTTCCTCGTACGCTTTCTCGTGCACAAAACATGGATGTGTTGTCTTCTCAGGCGAACTTGGCTGGTTATAAATCAGTTTTGCTTGCAGCGGCTGAATATCAACGCATGTTCCCAATGCTTATGACTGCTGCAGGTACTGTAAAACCTGCACGTGTTGTGATTATGGGTGTTGGGGTTGCGGGTCTTCAAGCGATTGCTACTGCAAAACGTTTGGGTGCAATTGTTGAAGCAACTGACTTGCGTCCTACAGCTAAAGATCAGGTTGAGTCTTTAGGTGGTAAGTGGTTAGACGTACCAATGTCTGAAGAAGAACAGCAACGTGCAGCAGATGCAGCAAAAAATGGTTATGGCTGGATGCCAGGTGAGCAATACATCAAAGACCAAGCTGCGATTGTAGATAAAGCTGTGTCGAATGCCGATATCGTGATTACAACAGCATTGTTGCCGGGTCGTGATGCACCGCGTCTGATTAAAGCTGAAACTGTTGCCAAGATGAAACCGGGTTCTGTCATTTTAGATATGGCGGTTGAAACTGGCGGTAACGTTGAAGGTTCTAAAGTTGGCGAGACTGTGTTTACAGAAAATGGTGTGAAAGTTTTGGGTATTCCAAATATTCCAGCCACTGTTGCGACAGAAGCTTCTGCATTATATGCACGTAACGTTTTTAATTTCGTAGAGACTTTATTCGACAAAGAGAAAAACTTTGCGATTAATCAAGAAGACGAAATCCAAAAAGCCCTATTGGTCACTCATGGCGGTCAAGTGCTGCTTAAGCGTGGTTAAGGAGATCTCTCATGGTTGAAACTATTACAATTTTCGTCCTTGCCATCTTCGTAGGTTATTACGTTGTTTGGGGTGTTACACCAGCTTTGCACACGCCACTTATGGCGGTAACCAATGCATTGTCATCAATTATTGTCGTTGGTGCGATGTTGCAAACTGTAGGTCTACCTGTTTTAGGTGTAGATGCGAATGTTGCATTTCAAAGTGTGAATGTGGTGAGTGTACTCGGTGCAATTGCAGTATTTTTAGCAAGCATTAATATTTTCGGTGGCTTCGCAGTAACTGCGCGCATGCTGGAAATGTTCAAGCCTAAGCAAAAGAAATAAGAGGGCTTTGACATGGAATTTATTCAAGCAAATGCAAACTGGTTGTACCTTGTAGGCGCAATCCTCTTTATCTTGACGCTTCGTGGCTTGTCTGGCCCTAAAACAGCAATTCAAGGTAACCGTTACGGTATGATCGCAATGGCGATTGCAGTTGTGACAACCTTCTTTGTTGCCAACAACCCAGTCATCTGGATGATTGGTGGGGCAATGGTGCTTGGCGCGATTGTGGGTATTGCACGTGCACGTACTGTACCAATGACACAAATGCCTGAAACTGTTGCGCTTATGCACTCTTTGGTTGGTTTAGCTGCTGTTTTAATTGCAATAGCTGCAATTTTACATAACAACCAATTAACTGCACTGTTTGCTCAAAATGAGGCGGCTTTGACTGCAGCTGGCGTACAACATGCACATATGAGCAAGGTTCATCTATTTGAATTGTTTGTGGGGTGTTTCGTTGGTGCGATTACCTTTACTGCATCTGTATTCGCATATGGTAAATTGGCTGCGAAAAAATGGGCTAAAACAATTTCTGGTGCATGGGTTAAACCTGTTCAAGCACTTATCTTTGTTGCGATGTTGGCTTGTGGTTTCTACTTCTTCACAACTGGCAACATGACTGCTTTCTGGGCAATGACAGCACTTGCACTTGCATTTGGCTGGGTATGGATTGCACCGGTAGGTGGTGGTGACATGCCTGTGGTGGTGTCGCTTCTTAACTCGTTCTCTGGTTGGGCAGCAGCAGGTATTGGTTTTACATTAGAAAACAACATGTTGATCGTTGCGGGTTCTCTCGTAGGTTCATCTGGTGCCATTCTGTCTTACATCATGTGTAAAGCAATGAACCGTTCAATCATCAATGTATTGTTTGGTGGTGCAATGGGTGGTGCGGCAGTTTCGACAGCTGCTAAAGGTGAGCAAGTTCAGCGTAACTACCGTTCGGGTTCTGCTGATGATGCTGGCTTCTTGATGTCAAATGCAGACAGCGTTGTAATTGTACCGGGTTATGGTATGGCGCAAGGCCGTGCACAAAATGCTGTGAAAGAGTTGTGTGAAATTCTAAAAGAGCAAGGTGTTCGTGTTCGTTTCGCAATTCACCCGGTTGCAGGTCGTATGCCTGGTCATATGAACGTGTTGCTTGCTGAGGCAGACGTAGCATATGAAGACATCTTGGAAATGGATGAGATTAACTCAGACTTCCCAGCAACTGACGTAGTACTTGTCATTGGTGCAAACGACGTTGTAAACCCAGCTGCAAAAGATGATCCTAGCTCGCCGATTTATGGTATGCCGATTCTTGAAGCTCATAAAGCACGTACAATCATGGTGATTAAGCGTTCTATGGCAACAGGTTATGCAGGTCTTGATAATGACTTGTTCTATAACGAAAAAACAATGATGATCTTTGGTGATGCTAAGAAAGTTGTTGAAGATATGACTAAAGCAATTAATGGTACAGGCCACTAAGATGCTTTGAAATAAAAAACCACCTTCGGGTGGTTTTTTGCTTTTTGGGATTTAAAGAAACTTTTCTACTAAGTCCATTGATTGTTGGTAGAGGTCGCGTGCCAGTTGCTGGTTTTTTGCATGTGAAGATTTCCAGTCAGGCATATGCGCACTGACATATTCGCCGTTTCGGTTTTGCCATGAGTCTCCAATCGCCATCTCTGTGATGAGCTTTGCCGGAACTGAAGTTGGCACTAATCCTACTTTCATGGCTGCATAAACCGGTTTTGGTAAATCACGATAAATATCAGAAGCAACACCGCCAGGGTGTAATGCATTATTAGTAATTGAACTACCAGCTAGTTGTTCAGCTAATACATTGCTGAATAGTAAGTTTGCAAGCTTGGATTGCCCATAATAGAACAGGGGGTTGTAAAAACCTTCTGCACGAAATTTATTAGGTTTAATTGAACCAACCCAGTGGGCAATAGATGCAAGGTGAACAATGCGTGCTTTAGGTGACTGTTTTAAAGCTGGAAGTAACTTTTGAGTGAGTAAAAAATGCCCTAAATAATTAACGCCAAATTGTTGTTCGAAACCATCTGCTGTGAGCTGTTTTCTTTTTGCAAATAGCCCGGCATTATTAATGAGTACATCAAGATTGCCGTATTTATCTGCAATTTCATCAGCAGCTTTTCTGGTTAACTCAAGACTGTTTAGATCAAGAGAAACGATATCAACTTGTCCTTGGTTGAGTGAGCGTAGTTTGTTTTGTGCCTCTTGTGCTTTTTGGTGATTTCGACACGCCAAAATCACATGTTGCCCTTGTTTTACAAGTTGTTCGGCTGTGGCAAAGCCAATCCCTGTGTTGGCGCCTGTAATGAGTATCTTCACTTTTTAGTGCTCCAGTTATGCTATTTATTGATGAGACTTTAAGAGTGGTTATAGTGCTGTAATTCTGACAATTTGTCATGTCAAATTTAAGTAAGGCTGATGACTAGCTTGTAAGTGTTGTTAAAGCTTTGATAGAAATGTCTGAGGCTGTAAGAGATAGTTTGTCTAAATAAAAATTTTGGTTGGTTATATAAACAAAAAGCGGCTCAAAAGAGCCGCTTTTTTTAAAAGCAAAAATTTTATGCGACTGACTCTGGGGCAGTACGCCATAAGCTTTCTAAATCATAGAATTTACGGGCAGTTGGTAGCATCACGTGTACTACAACAAAACCAAGATCAATTAAGATCCATTCGGCATCTCGTTCGCCTTCAACGCCAATCGGGCGGAAACCAGCTTTTCGAGCTTCTTCTGCAACATTGTCAGCAAGAGCTTTGACGTGACGAGTAGAAGTACCACTCGCGATGACAATAGCATCCGCAACGTTGCTAATAGAACTAACATCTAACTGTAGAATATCTTTTGCTTTTACATCAACTAAAGCGTCATGGACGACTTTGAGACAAGCTTGTACGTCTTTATTTGAGGTGTTCATTGCGAAATCGTGAGAATTAGACACGCTGGGCGATGGTTCTAAATTCATATAGGGTATATTTTCCTGACAATTACTCACTATCTAATATAGTGGTTTTCGCGCTAAATTTCAAACAAAACTAGTAACAGTTTATATATTTACATCATCGGAAAAATATTTATTTTTCCAAGTAAATGACTGATTTGACCCGTTTTTAGGTTTGTATTCTGCCGCAATGTAGCCTTCGTAAGCACTTTGCTTAATCCAAGAAAAAATTTGTTCATAAGGAATTTGAGCTGTGTCGGGTTCATGGCGTCCCGGACAATCTGCAAACTGAATATGGCCAATCTGGTGAATATTTTCTTGTAAACCTTCAAGTACATCTTCACCCATCATTGCCATGTGGTAACAGTCATACTGCATTTTTAAGGCTGGGTGATTGACTGCTTCGAGCATTTCTTGGGCTTGGGCAATGTTCTGTACTAAAAAGCGTGGCATATCTGTGCCATTAATCATTTCAAATACAGGTTCAATGCCCTGTTCTGTAAGTAAATGGCAGGCCAATTTTAAATTGCTTGCGAGTGTTTTAAGGCAAGGGAGTAGGTCTGAATCTTGAGGCTGTTTACCTGCCAAAATATTAACACGAGGTACTTTTAAGGCAGTGGCATAGCGAATAGCTAACTCTAGTGCTTCACGAAATGCTTTTTCTTGACCAGGTATACCTGCCAAACCATTTCCACCTTGCATAAGGTCGCCAGCAGGAACATTAATTAAGCATAAACTTAGGTTGTAACGTTCAAGTTGGTCTTGAATATCAGAAATGGAAAGTTCGTATGGGAACTGGATTTCTACATGTTCAAAGCCCTCTGCGTGGGCTAATGCAAAGCGTTCAATTAAAGAAACTTCGGTAAAAATCATGGATAAGTTAACGGCAAGACGACCCATATACAAACTCCGTTTATTATTGCTCTACTACTTGAATCATAGTAGCTAAATCTTTCTCAGCAAAGCCATTTTTTTGGTGAGTTTGTAGCTGTAATAGAGCTTTTTGTGCAACGGGGATGTCTAAATTAACATTGTTAGCCAAAGTTACTGCGTTGTTAAGGTCTTTCGATAATGTTTGAACTTTCCACTGAACAGGCTCGAAAGTATGTGTAGCCATACGTGGTGCAAGTATTTGAAAAGGCTTTGAGTCAGCAAATCCACCTGCTAGGGCTGGGGCGAGTAATGTTGTGTCTACACCTGCGCGGTCTGCTAATGCTACAGCTTCGGCAATAAGAGCACTGTTTGCTGCCACAATCAGTTGATTGCAAATTTTAGTGGCTTGCCCCGTACCTGTATCGCCCATACGTGTTACACGTTGAGAAAGTACATTATAAACAGGACTTAAAGCTTCAATAGTTTGAGCATCTCCACCTGCAAAAATGACAAGTGTACCTTGTTCGGCACCAGCGGTTCCCCCCGAAACAGGAGAGTCAATCCATGTCGTATGTTGTGACGCGGCAGCCTGAGCAAGTGCTTTGGTTGCAGCAACGGACAGGCTTGAAAAATCGACAATAACTTGATTTGCTTTTAAATGAGGCTGGATTTGTTCAAATACGGCTTGCACAGCTTTATCGTCAGCTAAACAAGTTAAAACTATAGGGTATTGTCCGATGTTTGAAAGATCGAGAGCGTGTGCGCCAATATCGATAAGTTCTTCACAAGCAGATGCTGTTCTGTTCCAGACAGCAACTTGAAAACCTGCTTGAATAAGACGGCTAGCCATGCGGCTTCCCATAAGCCCTATACCTAAAAAGGCAATAGGTGTATTACGATCAAAATTCATCTTCAAAGCTCTTATCTATATTGGCGTGGTAAAAATTTAACTTCCGGATGTTTATCTTTTTTACGAGCAAGTTTGCTATTTTTACCAAGTAATAATTTAAGTTGCCAGATTTTTTCTAGGCGCAATGATTTTTCTGGTTGATGCTCCATTGCATCTAATACGCGTTTTGCGGCAGTTAAGGCATCTGGTGAGCGTTGCAGCATTTCTGAGGCAATCGCATTCGCTTTTTCTAATGGATTTTCACTTAAGTGAGTTACAAGGCCAATATCTTTTGCATAGTTTCCGTCAAATACACGGGCAGTTAAGGTGAGTTCTTTGGCAAGGTCAACACCTATTAAACCTTTAAGTGAGCGGGTAAGTCCCATGTCGGGTACTAAACCCCAGCGACTTTCCATAATCGACATTTTAGTCTCTGGGTGAGCAATACGGATATCGGCAGCCAGCGCAAGTTGCATGCCCGCACCGAAGCAATAACCTTCAAGTGCTGCAATCACAGGTACAGGTAAGTTCTGCCAAATCAGAAACGCTTTTTGGAAAAGGCTTTGTCCCGGCTTTACAAGTTCCCAAATCGCAAATGCGGAGTTTTTAGGATTGTTAAGGTCAGATAAATCAATACCAGCACTAAATACTTGTGCTTCACCAGTTAAAATTACACAGCGGATATCTCGGTCTTTCTGTATGGCTTTAGCCGTTGAAACGAGTTCTTTAAGGAGGGCAAAACTCATGGCATTACGTTTATCGGGACGGTTTAGATAAACTGTCGCAATGCCATTATTCTTTTCTATACGTAAAAGTGCCATGAAATTCCCGCTTATTTTTTTATCGATAAGCGGAGCATAACATGGCTTGAAATTGGAAACATGACAGGTCAGTCATGCCTTTTTTACGAGATTTTATTTAGTCGGGTATCACTAAAATTTGGTGAGCTGCACTCTCTACTTCTTTAATGACAAGACCTAATTCATCGAAACGTTGCATGACTTCTTCGATGAATCCGTCATCGGCTCTGCGACGCTCTTTACGTAATGTCGAAACAAACTGTTCGAAGTCACCAGTGACTTGTTGAAGTTTTGGCGTACCGACATAGCGAGTTGCACCGTAGAGGCGATGTAACACATGTTCAAGCTGAGGGAAGTCTTCCAGCTCAATGAGCTGCTGCATTTCATCTAGCTCAGTTGGAAAACTGTCTACCAACATTTTTAGTAAGTCTTGGGCAAGATCTTCTTTATTTGCAGCCAATTGTAGGCTTTGTTGCCAGTTTAATATTTCTGGGTCTAGTGCCTCGGCAACAACATGATGATCTTTATCTAAGGCTTGTGCAGTGAAATTGTTTTTGGTCCATTGCGTTAAAATCTGAATGATTTGCTCCATTTGAATTGGTTTGGTGACATAGTCATTCATACCCACTTTCAGAAGCTTTTGCTTTTCATCAGCAAGAGCGTGGGCTGTTAATGCAATAATTGGAAGCTGCATTTCGCCATCTAGCGTTGACTCTAGCGAGCGGATCGCGCGCGTAGTATCAATACCTGACATAACCGGCATTTGAATATCCATAAACACTAAATCAAACGGCTTGAGTTTTTGGTCAATGCGTTCTTGAATGATATTAAGCGCTTCTTGTCCACTTAAAGCTTTAGTAGTTTTAACATTTAGCTCACCTAACAATGCCTCTAAAACAATTAAGTTTGGCAAGTGGTCATCGACTGCTAAAATATGTAAACCTTGACCATTAAAGTCTTGTTGTTCCTCTTCAAAAATAGGTTGGTCACTTAATAATTGAATGAGTCCGCTACGGCTTAAAGGTTGATAAAGTGGGCGAGCGCGATATTCAGTGAGCATGTTTGGCTCAAGGGTCATTTGATAGCCGTAAACTGCTAAGTTGCCTTGATAGCGGCTACGAATTTCTTTAAGTAAAGCCTCTGTATCGCCACTATGATCAACAATAAGCCATGTGTTGTCTTTCTGGTCGAGGTGTTTTAGGCGGCTAAACAAGTCCAGAATCGACTGCGTTTCGATATGTGGAACTTGGTAATTTTCAAGATAGTATCGTAAAACACTTGCCGTTGCAGGATGTGCTAAATAAGACACCACTTGTAAATGTTCGAAGTGAGGGTGTTCTATCTCATGTTCTTCATCTACAGCAAACTGTGCAGTAAACCAGAATGTTGAGCCTTTTTCTGTTGGTGCACGCTCTTGGTTATCTTCAAAGCCAATTTGACCATGCATGAGATGAACCAGTTGTTTGGAAATCGCGAGACCTAAGCCTGTACCACCAAATTGGCGTGTAACAGATGCATCGCCTTGTGAAAACGACTCAAATAATTTTTTACGGTCAGTACCACTTAAACCAATACCACTATCTTGAACGCTAAAATGCAGTAAACATTGACCAATGTCGTCATGTTCCATACGTACACGAACAATAATTTCGCCATCTGGCGTGAATTTGATTGCATTTGAAATTAGGTTGGTCAAAATTTGCTTAAAGCGTAAAGCATCCCCAATGACTTCTTGAGGAATGTTGTCTGCATAATAAAATGCCATGGCAATATTCTTTTGCGCAGCCAAAGGTGACAACATATCCATCACATCGAAAATAGCTTCTTCTAAATCAAATGGCGCTGTCTCAAGTTCCAGTTTACCTGCATCAATTTTTGAGAAATCCAATACATCGTTAATTAATGCTAATAAATGGGCAGAAGATTTTCGAATAGTTTGTAGATAGAGGTTTTGTTCATTACTTAAGTTTTGTTGGCGAAGTAATAAATGAATAAAGCCATCAATACTGTTAAGCGGCGTACGAAGCTCATGACTGATATTGGCAAGGAAAACGGATTTTGCCTGATTTGATGAAATGGCTTGGTCACGTGCCTGACGGTAAGTAATATTTTGAACTTCGAGAGTATCTAATGTTCTGCGTAAGTCTTCTTCGGTTTGTTCTGTGTGTTCTTTAAGTTCTAAAAAACTAAAATGTAGTCTTTTCACTACATTTGCGATATCGCGCTGCAGTAAGCGTAATTCACCAGTACTGTTAATGACCATATGCTGATCTAAAGTATCTGCATTAAGTCGCTGTAGCTGCATCCGAATTTCGTACATTGGTGCAACCCAACGGCGAGAGAAGAAATTTAGACAAAGTAAAAGTAATAATAAAGTCATTAGACTGGTAATAACTAACGCAATCAGAATGCGATAACGTGCTAATTCTAGTGGCTGATTGTCCATTTCAATTACGAGCCAGACAGGGGCTTTCCCTGCGGTATTGCTGACTCGAATACCATAGATATTGTTATGGTTGTAAGAGATCGGGCCAAAAAAACTATTGTTTTGCGTAAAGTTAGGCCAGTAACGATTATCTCGGTAACCCACACTTAAGTATGTTTGTCCATTACTATCAATTAAAGCAGCACGCTTTAAATCTTTTTCACTGAACATGCTTTGCATAATGTTTTGTGCATGATCATATTCATCAGGTTTTAGTTCTACCAATGTGTAGAGGTTTTTGGCGATTTCATTATAACGAGCCAAAATAGCCGAAGCGTGATGCAGTTGCTGTTGTTTTGCAGAGTGAGAGGTTTCAGTTAAAACCAGAAAAGCACCAACACCGGTTAAAATCATCATGGGCACAAAAATAAGAGCAATCAATTGCCCATATGCATGATTCAGACGTAAGCGTTTCGATAAGGTTTTATTGAAATTAGACATGGCTACATCGGATTGATCTCTCTGTAGGGCATATTATCACGCTTTATTTTAAAACAGACGGCATTTTATAACTGACTGGGCTTTAATCACTTTCATTAAAAAGCATAGTGAAATGGGTGCAGTACCGATCATTTTTTCATACAATAGTGCCACCCCGATTTAGGTGTTGATCATGAGTAATACACAACCTGATTTTTTAGCCGACGAATTTTTGTTAGATCACTATGTAGGTAAAACACCTTTAGTCCGTTTGCAGCGCTTGGCTTGTCACACGCAGGCAACGGTTTTAGCAAAATTGGAAGGTAATAATCCGGCAGGTTCTGTAAAAGATCGCCCTGCATATAACATGATTATGCAGGCAGAAAAGCGTGGTCAAATTAAACCGGGCGATACGTTAATTGAGGCAACCAGCGGCAATACAGGTATTGCGTTGGCTATGGTCGCAGCAATGCGCGGCTATAAAATGAAACTTATTATGCCAAATAACATGAGCCAAGAACGCAAAGATGCGATGTTAGCTTATGGCGCAGAACTGATTGAAGTGACTCCACAGCAAGGTATGGAAGGCGCACGTGATTTAGCTTTGCAAATGGAAAAAGACGGCAAGGGTCATGTTTTAAACCAGTTTGGTAATCCTGATAATGTTGAGGCTCATTACCTGACGACAGGTCCTGAAATCTGGAAGCAAACTGGCGGTAAAATTACTCATTTTGTAAGCTCAATGGGTACAACCGGTACCATTATGGGTGTTTCTAAGTATTTAAAAGAACAAAATCCAGACATTCAAATTGTGGGTTTACAACCAGCTGACGGTTCAAGTATTGCGGGTATTCGCCGTTGGCCAAAAGAATATTTACCAACAATTTTTGATAGCAGTCGTGTAGACCGCATTATTGATATTCCTCAAATTGAGGCTGAAAAAACCATGCGTAAATTAGCGCGTATGGAAGGTATTAGTGCTGGTACATCTTCAGGTGGTGCGGTTTGGGCATCCATCAAGATTGCAGAAGAAAATCCGGAAGCTGTTATTGTGTGCATTATCTGTGACCGTGGTGACCGCTACTTGTCTACAGGTTTGTTCTCAGTACAGGACGATAACTCATAATTGAGAGAAAGAATGCGTTTCCCAACTTTAGTTTTTGACATTGAAACTTTAACTGATTTAAAAGCGGGAGCGCATTTATATCATCTTGATTTGCCAGAGGCAGATGTTGAACGGGCACTCACAAAAATCCGCCGCCAAGAATCAGGTATGGATTTTCAGCGTTTGCCATTGCATGAAATCGTTTGTATCTCTGGTTTATGGATTGATGAATCGGGTTTTAGACTGTTTTCTTTTAGTCGAGAGCACTATTCAGAAGCTGAAATTTTACAGAAATTTTTATCTATTTTTGACAAGCGCCATCCTACTTTGGTGAGTTGGAATGGCTCACAATTTGATTTGCCGGTTATTTTGTTCCGTGCCATGTATCATGGCCTTTCTGCACCGGGCTTGTTTGATCAAGGTGAGCTTGATAGCCAGAAGCGTTTTAATAATTACCAAAACCGTTATCACCACCGTCATATTGATTTAATGGATGTGATGGCAATGTTTAATGGCCGTAATTTCCAGAAACTGGATGAGGTTGCCTGTATTTTAGGTTTACCAGGTAAACGTGGTGAATCGGGGTATCATGTTCCTGAATATGTACGTGCTCAGCAATGGTTAAAGTTAACCAGTTATTGTGAAGGTGATGTACTCAATACATGGTTTATTTATTTGCGTTGGTTGTTACTTAAAGGTCAAATCAATGTAGATGAACATAATCACTGGATTAGTTCGAGTATTGAATATTTACAGACTATGCCTCAGCAGGCTGATTTTCTTGAAGTGTGGCAACGTACGTCGAAACATACCGACTTTACATCCCACTATTTTAATCCTTTAGATTTTTAGGTTCATTCTTTGAAACAGCAAGCCAAATCTCGCAAAGCTCAGCAACCTGAATATATTTTTCAGGTTGAAACTCTTTCTCATGAGGGGCGAGGAATTGCGCACTATGGTTCTCATCCGGATCATCCGGCAGATAAGCATGGTAAAAAGGTATTTATCCGTTATGCGTTGCCTGGAGAAACCGTAAAGGCTCAAATTACGCATGAGGCTAAACGCCTTGAAGAAGCTGAAATGATTGAGCTTTTAGCAGAA
This sequence comes from Acinetobacter sp. ABJ-A23_2, assembly GCF_044538765.1. Classification (NCBI taxonomy): domain Bacteria; kingdom Pseudomonadati; phylum Pseudomonadota; class Gammaproteobacteria; order Moraxellales; family Moraxellaceae; genus Acinetobacter; species Acinetobacter sp. ABJ-A23_2. Next base: position 47,889 of record NZ_JBIUCP010000016.1, on the reverse strand, counting down.
CCTTCGCCAAATCGTGTAGAGGCAGTTTGTCCTCATTATGGTATTTGTGGTGGCTGTAGCATGCAGCACATCCATCCAGATGAGCAAATTCGCTTAAAGCAAAATGTACTCCAGTCACATTTACAACACTTTGCGGGTATTCAACCTGAACAGTGGTTAGAGCCAATTCGATCTTTACAAAGTGATTATCGTCGTCGAGCGCGTATTGGTGTGCGTTATTTGCTAAAACCAGATCGTTTGATTTTAGGTTTCCGTGAGCATCATAGTAATCGTTTAACTTCTATCCATACATGTAGTGTTTTGGACAAAAAGTTATCAGATAGCCTGCCAGAATTGCGTACTTTACTCCAAAGTCTAAAGGGCAAAGCGCATATTGGTCATGTAGAATTAGCAACAGGTGATGAGGAAATTTCTTTATTGGTTCGTCATGTAGAAAAATTAAACAGTTCTGATGTCAACCAATTAAGACAATTTGCGTTACACAAAGGCTGGCAATTGTATTTGCAACCTAAAGGCCCTGAAAGTCTTCGTCGTATTGATGAAGAGCAAGGCGCTATGCGGTTACATTATGCTTTAAATGCATTTGAGGTAAATTTTGCTTTTTCGCCATTGGATTTTACGCAGGTCAATGGCACAGTAAATGAACAAATGGTGCAATTGGCATGTGAATTGCTTCAATTGCAGCAGGGTGAAAGGGTACTGGATCTGTTTTGTGGATTAGGTAATTTTTCGCTTCCACTTGCACGATGTGTTGGTGCAAATGGACAAGTTGTGGGTGTGGAAGCAAGTGAAGAAATGGTGCAACGAGCAACGGATAATGCCAAGTGTAACAATCTGGTGCAAGCGAGCTTCTTTTCACAAGATTTAACAAAAGATTTTTCGCATCATTCTTGGGCAAATCAAGGATTTGATGCATTATTGATTGATCCTCCTCGTGCTGGTGCATATGAAATTATGCAGTATGTACCAAACTTTGGAGCAAAAAGAATCGTTTATGTATCATGTAATCCAGCGACACTAGCAAGGGATGCAGGTGTTTTGGCTCAACATGGGTACCAGTTAAAAAAAGCAGCGGTTATGGACATGTTTACGCACACAGAACATGTTGAATCGATTGCTTTATTTGAAAAAATTCAAGAGATAAACGATTAAAAACATGAGTTACATATCCAGGAGAATGGTATGGTCACAGTACGTGAACAGTTACCTGAACAACTAACTGAGTTGTCAGAGGAAACGACTGTAGAGCATGCCGCCGAAACACAAGTCGGTTTAGCCTCATGGTTGGATCGGGTTCGTGAAATATTAGATGGGGCAGAGCTTAAACAACTCGAAGAGGTTGCGCATTTAACCCTGCAAAAAGAGTTAGATTCAACGGTTAATCATCGTTCCAATACATTTGCTACTGGTGTTGGGATGGCTGATATTCTTGCGCATTTGCATGTAGATGAAGACACTTTATCTGCTGCGATGCTTTATCGTAGTGTTCGTGAGGACATTACTGATATAGAAGAAGTGAGGCGCAAATTTGGTGAGCAAGTCTATAACCTTGTCAAAGGCACTTTGGCAATGGGTAAGCTTTCAGAGCTCATTGAAAAAAATAAACGATTAGAAGACCATTTTAATAATAACCAGAGGGAACATTTAAGCGGCATTTATAAAATGCTGATTTCTGTGACCGAAGATGTTCGTGTTGTTTTAATTAAGTTAGCTGAGCGTACTTATTCTTTACGTGAGTTGGCGAACTCGTCACGTGAGCGTCAAGAGCGTGTCGCGCGTGAAATTCTAACTATTTATTCTCCATTAGCGCACCGTTTGGGTATTGCACAGCTTAAGTGGGAACTAGAAGATTTAGCTTTCCGCTATTTGGCACCAGACCGTTATAAAGAGATTGCTTCTTTACTCAATGAAAAGCGTTTAGAACGTGAACATTATATTCAGTTCGTGATTGATCGCTTAAAAAATGAGTTGGCGTCTTACGGTATTGAAGCTGAAATTACAGGTCGAGCAAAACACATTTATTCGATTTATCGAAAAATGAAGAGTAAAAACCTGAGTTTCGATCAGCTTTATGATATTCGTGCCTTACGTGTATTGGTCAATAGCGTACCGGAGTGTTATCACTCATTAGGTATTGTTCATCAAATTTGGCGTCATATTCCACACCAGTTTGATGACTATATTACCAACCCAAAAGCCAATGGTTATCGCTCATTACATACTGCTGTAATTGCTGAAAATAAATCTTTAGAGGTACAAATCCGTACTCATGAGATGCATGATGAAGCAGAGTTAGGTGTTTGTTCGCACTTTAACTATAAAGAAGGCTCAAAGAATACCGACCATTCTTTTAACCATCGTTTACATTCGCTTCGTGCTGTTTTGGAACATTACCAAGAGCGTAATGAAACCACAGTACATCAAAACGAAGATGAAACAGAAGGCTTTGATCAACTTCAAGACTTTGAGGGTTTTGAAAAGATTTATGTCTTTAGCCGTGATGGTGATATTAAAGAATTACCACGTGGTTCAACTGTTTTAGACTTCGCTTATCATGTACACACAGAGGTAGGGAATAAATGTTATGCAGCGCGTGTTAACCAGCGCTACGTGCCATTAACCTATACGTTAAAAACAGGTGAGCAGGTTGAAATTTTAACCAAGAAAGACCGTGAACCAAACCGTGACTGGTTGGTGAACTCTCTAGGTTATATCAAGACATCTCGTGCACGTGACAAGCTACGTCACTGGTTCAGACAGCAAGATCGTAGTAAGAACCTTGAAGTTGGTCGTGAGTTACTGAACAAAGAATTGTCTCGATTGGCGATTCACCCGAAGAGTATCGATCTTAACGACTACTCATCGCATTTCAATGTGAAAACAGGCGATGATATTTTGGTTAATCTGGTTAGCGGCGATATAAGCCTGCATGCCTTAATTAACCAGATTAATCGTCAAATGCATCTGGATCAGGATGAGCCTGAACTGGTACTTAAGCCAACATTAAACCCACGTGCCAGCCATACTTTGTCTGCACATGGTATTTTGATTGATGGTTTAGACAACGTAGAGCTACATATTGCACAGTGTTGCCAACCAGTCCATGGTGAATCAATTGCTGGTTATATCACATTGAATCGTGGTGTAAGTATTCACAAAGTCTTGTGTTCTGATTATCAACGTATGATCAAGCAAGAGCCAGAACGTGCTGTTGAAGCCGATTGGGAAATGCAGCCAACTCGTGGTCAAAGTGTTCAAATTGTAGTTGAAGCTTATGATCGTCGTGGCTTACTCAAAGACTTAACTCAAGTGATTTTCTCTGACCAGATTAATATTCGTCAGGTGAACACAATTTCTGAGGCAGATGGTATTGCCAATATGAAGTTGCTCATTGAGGTGAAAGGCTTGGCTCAGCTTTCACGTTTGTTAGCTCGTTTAGAGCAACAACCGGGGATTATTAGCGCACGACGCATGATCCAAGGCGTTTAACTAGATTGAGAAAAAGGCCGTCAATTGACGGCCTTTTTTATAAGCTACTTTCTCGATAAATAAATATTAGTTAACCGATTTAAAAATTGTGGGCTTATTGTTGAAAGTTGATAAAGCAATTTGGTTTTTATACCAACTGGAGTGTGCGTAGGTGTCCAGAAACGAGCTTTTTTCTCGACAAGTGAAAGCACCTGTTGAGCAATATCATTTGGAGTTAAGTCAACGCCCATATTTTGAATACTACCTGCCTCCATATTATTGACCATTGCGGTTTGTACAAATAAAGGCATCACATCTAAAACACGAATACCATATTTTTTCCATTCCACATCTAAACCTTCGGTAATTCCGCGAACTGCAAACTTACTGGCTGAATATGAAATGAGATCAGCTTGCCCATAAATTGCAGAAGCCGAAGAAAGATTAATGACGCGTGCAAAAGAAGCTTGCTTTAAATAAGGAAGTGCAGCATGGCAGCCATTGATAACGCCGTTTACATTAATATTGATTGTTCTTTGATGTGATTGAATATCGATATTTTCAAAGGCTCCGGAATATAATATGCCTGCGTTATTCACCAAAATATTAAGCTCGCCAGCCCAGGCGGTAAATTCTTTTAATATAAGTTGCCACTGGCTGTAATCACTAACATCTAAATAGCCAGAGCATGCATTAGGTCCTAACTCTGTTGCTAAGCTTTGAGCAAGTGATTCGTTGATATCATAAATGCCTACTTTATATCCTTGGTTGTAAAATACTCGTGCAATTTCTGCTCCAATACCTTGAGCTGCGCCACTAATCAGTATGCTATGTTTCATCTTTTTTTCTCTTTATCGTTACAATATGACGAATGATTTGCTGCTTTAATTTTGATCATAGCAAATTAAGATTTTAAATTTACTGACCGACTTTTTGAACTTGAGGGTTACCATGGATAAATTGCTTAAAATTATGCAAGAGCTACGTGAAAAATGTCCGTGGGATCAACAGCAAACCCCAATGTCGCTAACTAAATATGCGATTGAAGAGGCATATGAAGTCGAAGCTGCCATTCGTCAGGGCGATATTGATGAGATTCGAAATGAGTTGGGTGATTTGTTATTACAAGTTGTATTTCAATCACAAATGTTTAGTGAGCAAGGGGCGTTCAATTTTCAAGATGTAGTTGAGGCAATTAGTGAAAAATTGGTACGACGTCATCCACATGTTTTTCAAGCTGATCAATTTAATAACTTAACACCCGAACAAGTCAGTGAGTTATGGAAACAAATTAAACAACAAGAAAAGCAAGGCAAGCCACAATCAAGATTAGATGAAATTAAACATGGGCCAGCACTGTCTCAAGCACAGGAAATTCAAAAAAATGTCGCAAAAGTCGGGTTCGATTTTGAAACAGTAGAAGATGCTTATACCAAATTAGAAGAAGAACTAGATGAGTTTAAAGAAGCGCTCAAAAATCAAAATATTGATGAAATTCAAGATGAATTTGGAGATTGTCTGTTTTCATTGATCAATGTAGGACGTAAACTTAATATTTCAAGTGAAACTTCACTTTTATCGACCATACATAAATTTAGAAGTCGTTTTGCTTTTATTGAAGAGCAAGCCATAAAACAGCAAAGAACATTAGAAGACATGACCTTGTCCGAGATGGATGAATTGTGGAACCAAGCAAAACGACAATTACAATCAGGGGAAAAACGACATGCGATACAGCATGAGACTTTGGAAAAATAAGTGTTTTATTTTAATGATGTTGTGCTTAGGGGTAATTTCACCTTCGGTTTTTGCTCAATCTTTTGACCAGAACTTTCAAGAATGGAAGGCTAAACAGCAGATGTACGACCAAAAGTTAAACGTCTCTAAGCCTTCTCATTCTTATGGTTCTAAAAATTCTTATACTAAGAGTTCTAATGACTCTACAGGGCAAATTCACTTGAATCAGGCCACTGTAAATGAGTTTCAGCAGTTAAAAGGCGTCGGTGAGAAAAAGGCGCAAGCGATTGTAGAATATAGAAAGAAGAACGGAAGTTTTAAAAATATTGACGAAATTAAAAATGTCAAAGGAATAGGACCAGCTATTTTTGAAAAAAATAAATCACGTTTAGCCTTATAAAAGTTGTGTTCGTCAATTATCATTTCCTGCGCAATCTAAAGAGAATCAAATTGCCCTTTGTGTGTGTTAGAGCTATGATTAGCGACAACTTGTTATTTACGTCCTGACGTAGGAGACAGCGTCTTTTGCAAACCTTGCGAGCGTCAAAATGTGGTTTGTCCACAGCCCAACTTCCTTCTTCGATTTTAGATGTGATCGATAGTCTGAACAAAGCAGGCTATGAAGCTTATATTGTTGGGGGTGGTGTCCGTGATTTAATGCTAGGACTCAATCCTAAAGATTTCGATGCAGTCACCAATGCAACACCTTCTCAAATTAAAGAAGTTTTTGGTCGTCGATGCCGAATTATTGGCCGTCGATTTGAATTGGCACATGTCTATTCAGGGCGTGAGCTAATCGAAGTTGCTACTTTCCGTGCCCCTCCTAAAAAAGCAGTCACCAATGCTTCAGGCATGATTTTGCGTGACAATAACTGGGGAACCATCGAACAGGACTTTGCTCGACGCGATTTTTCTATCAATACGCTTTACTACCAACCACGTAAAGGTATTGTGCTCGATTTTTGTAAAGCAATTGATGATGTCAAAAATAAGACTTTGCGTTTATTGGGCGACCCTGTACAACGTTTTGAAGAAGATCCGGTGCGTATGCTACGGACGTTACGTTTTGCAGCGAAGTTAAACTTTAAAATTGATCCAGCGATTCTCGATATTTTTGATGTTGAGATGACGCAGTTGCTTCGTGATGTTTCTCCGCACCGTTTATACGATGAGTCTCAGAAGCTTTTCACAATGGGTCATTTGGCACGTGTATTACCAATGCTGATTGAATTTGGCGTGTGGAAACAGCTTTTTGCTGATATTCGCCCAGATTTGACGCCATTTATTCAACGTGCTGCAAAAAATACAGATCAACGTATTCAAATTGGTAAAACCATTAACCCTGCATTTTTTTATGCAGTTTTATTGTGGCAGCCATTTTTAGAACGTTGTGACTTTTATTTAACGAAAGGTGTAGTTCCAGCTGAAGCTCGTGCCCAAGCTGGTTTAGATGTTTTAAAACGTCAAGCCACACGTACAGTCATTCCTCGTTTTGCCGAAACTTTTATTCGTGAAGTTTGGGAAATGCAAACTCGATTGCTTAATCCAAAGCCACAGCAAATTGAAGCATTGGCAAGCCATGCGCGTTTCCGTGCAGGCTTTGACTTCTTATTACTTCGTGAAAAGTCAGGTGATGACACAACACAAGGAATGGGAAGCTGGTGGGATGCTTACCAAGAAATGTCAAATGACGAAAAAGAAGCTGCGATTAGCCAATATAATCGTCAAAAAGCGAAAAGTCGTCGTAAGGTTGCTGCTGAACCTGTTGAAAACAATAGAGTTGATGCAGAAATTGAGCCTTTGGTGGATGTTCCAGAGCCTCGAAGCCGTCGTGGCAAGAAAGAACGTGCACGACAAGAGCAGTCTGTTGACCGTTTTATGGAAAAATCTTCCGCATCACAAACCAATATGACGAGCGATCACCCAATCTTAAAGCGTAAGCGGGTACAACGTGATTTGAGCCAAGTTATTTTTGGACCTATGCAATGACAGTAACCACATATATTGGCTTAGGAAGTAACCTAGGTGACTCACGCCAAATTTTGTCTGAAGCGATAGCCAAGCTTAAATCTATTGGTGAAGTGAAGGTATCCAAACTGTACCAAAGCCCACCGATGGGTCCTCAAGATCAACCGAATTATCTAAATGCAGTAGCTCAGCTAAAAACTGAGTTACTTCCGCTTGACTTACTCGACCATTTACAGCGTTTTGAACAGGAAGCTGGGCGAGTGAGACTCCGTCATTGGGGAGAGCGAACTTTAGATCTTGATCTACTGATTTATGGCAATGAAAAAATACAAAATGAGCGCTTAACTGTGCCGCATGTAGGAATCTTGCAACGAGATTTTGTTGTGATTCCTTTATTAGATTTAGACGCTGATTTACATATCGATGATCAGCCACTTAAAAATTTAGAACTCTTACAGCAGCCGACGCTGACTGTACTTGCTGATGAGTCTTGGGCTTAAGCCTGACTTATACGTTCTGCAAACTCCTGTAGAGGATACCATCATGATTAGTCTAAGTGACTTAAGAAAATTTAAAGCCGAAGGACGTAAGTTCTCTTGTCTAACTTGTTACGATGCAAGTATGGCAAAAGCAATGGAACTTGCTGAAATTGATACTATCTTAATTGGTGATTCTCTTGGAATGGCAATTCAAGGTCGTGACTCAACTTTACCTGTAACTGTTGAAGACATGGCTTATCATACAGCGGCGGTGCGCCGTGGTAATCAGCATGCATTGATTATGACTGATCTACCATTTATGAGTTATGCCACTTTAAACGATGCTTTGCAGAATGCGAAAACAGTTATGCAAGCTGGTGCCCAGATGATCAAAATCGAAGGCGGTGCATGGCTAAGTGAAACCGTACAAGTGTTAACACGTAATGGTGTACCTGTATGCGTACATTTAGGTTTAACCCCTCAGTCTGTACATGTATTTGGTGGTTATAAACTACAAGCTAGAACCCGTGAAGCTGCTGATCAACTGATTGCTGACTGTACGGCTGTGGTTGAAGCTGGAGCGGCGGTACTATTGCTTGAATGCGTTCCAGCACAGTTGGGCCAAGAAATTGCTGAATTATTCCCGAATACTCCTGTAATTGGTATTGGGGCGGGTAATGCGACTGATGGTCAGGTACTTGTAGTACAAGACATGTTAGGTTTGACATTTGGCAAGGTTGCACGTTTTGTGCGTAACTTTATGAAAGAACAATCTGGTGAAACAGCAATTTTAGATGCGTTTAAGGCTTTTCACGCTGCTGTACAGGACCAGTCGTTCCCAGCCAAAGAACATACTTTCCAAGTTGAGCTGTAATTCATGAAAACAGAAACCACTATACAAGGCTTAGCTGCTTCTTTAAATCCTGCTAGAGCTGCACGTAAAATCATTGGTTTTGTCCCAACTATGGGAAATCTACATGAAGGACATCTAACACTTGTTCGTGAAGCGAAAAAGTTATGTGATGTTGTGGTTGTAAGTATCTTCGTGAACCCGACCCAATTTGGTCCAGGTGAAGATTTTGATAACTATCCACGTACTTTAGAGCAGGACAGCCGTCTACTTGCTGATGTTGGTTGTGATATTATTTTTGCGCCTTCAGTTGAGCAAATGTACGGTACACAGCCTCGTTTAACTAACATTAGTGTTAGCCAAATTACGGATGACTTGTGTGGTAGTTCACGTCCGGGACACTTTGATGGCGTAGCACTGGTTGTCACAAAACTCTTTAATATTGTGCAACCGAATTATGCTTTCTTTGGTCAAAAAGATTACCAACAGTTAGCAGTGATTCGCCAGTTTGTACAAGACTTAAATATTCCATTAGAAGTGATTGGCGTGCCAATTGTTCGTGCGGCCGATGGTTTAGCGCTTAGTTCAAGAAATGGTTATTTGACTCCTGAACAACGTCAAACTGCACCAGTCATCTATCAAGGTCTAAAGCAAGCTGAAGAGCAATTACACCAAGGTAAAGATTTACAACAAGTCTTGGCAGATTTAAAAACGCTGTTGACAGACAATGGTTTTGTTGTGGATTATGTGGAAGCTCGTCAGCCGAACTTGTTAGCTGTTTCTCAGTTTGATCGCGATATTGTGTTATTTGTCGCGGCTAAATTGGGTGCAACACGTTTAATTGATAATTTACAAGTTGCCTTTACACCTCAATAATACATAAAAGGACAGCCATGCCATGAAGCGTATACTTATCGTGACAGGACAGTCTGGTTCAGGAAAATCTTCAGCTCTTCAGGTATTAGAAGATTTGGGCTATTACTGTATTGATAATTTACCTTTGGCATTGCTGCCTGAAATTGTGGCAAAGCTAGATCATGAAAATAATCTTGAACAACTGGCTTTAGGTGTAGATGTCCGAAGTACACGAGCTGATATGCAAGAGTTCGACCATGTTTTTGAGCAATTACAAAAACATGGTACGGTTGATGTGATTTATCTGACGACACAAGATCAGGATTTGATTGCACGATTTAGTGCCTCGCGTCGTCCACATCCGTTGGCGAACCGTTTCAAAAGCCTTTTACAATGTATTCATGAAGAAAAGCAGTTGCTGATTCCAATTCAGTTTCGCGCTACCGTTCATATTGATACTACAGATAAAAGTGTTCATGATTTAAAACATATTTTGCTGTCGAAATTAGGGCAGTCAGATAATCTGATTGTTATATTGCAGTCATTTGGTTATAAACATGGCATTCCTCTAGATGCCGACTATGTTTTTGACGTACGGCATTTACCAAATCCGCATTGGGATTTAGAATTACGCCGCTTTTCTGGTTTAGACGAGCCAGTTAAGCAGTTTTTAGAAGCAAGTCCACAAGCAAACGAAATGTTTGAGGACATACATCACTTCTTAAAAAAATGGTTGCCGGCATTTGCTGAAGGGCATCGTCACTATATGACGGTTTCAATAGGTTGCACAGGCGGCCAGCATCGTTCAGTTTATATGGTAGATAGACTAAAACAAGCACTTGAGGCAGAATGGTCTGTTCAGGTCTTACACAGAGAAATGAAGCACTGGTCATGATAGACACAACTGTTGATGTAATTAATAAACTCGGTTTACATGCACGTGCATCAGGAAAACTGATAGAGGTCACTACGAAGTTTCGTTCATCAATTCAGATTGGTAAGGGCGATCATTTAGTAGATGCAAAGAATATTATGTCGTTACTGATGTTGGGTGCAGGAAAAGGGACCACTTTACGTTTGGTCATTGATGGCGCTGATGAAGAACAGGCATTAAATGAAGTACAGGCGTTATTCGCCGCAAAATTTTATGAGGCAGATTAATCGTGGCACGTCGTCCCCAGCGTTATACTGAAGAAGATTTTGATTCTTTAGAAGGACGTGCAAGTAAAACCGAACAGAAAAAAGCAGTTCAACGTATGGCTGCTTTAGGTGAGCAGTTAGCACAACTTTCTATCAAACAGATTCAAAAGCTTCCGGTTGATGAGCGTTTAATTGATGCTCTTTTGGAAGTTCAGAATATTAGTTCGTTTGAAGCGCGCCGTCGCCAGTTTCAACGTGTTGGTAAACTCTTGCGTAATGAAGATGAGACAGTCATTTTATCTTATTTGACTCCTCAACAAGGCGCGAAAAAACAAGCTCAACTTATGCGTTGGGTAGATCGTATGATCGAGCAGGGCGACCCTGCAATTAATGAGTTTAGTAAAATCTATAATGCATCAGAACGTCATACTTTGCGTCAGCATGTGTTAAGAATTAACCGTGATAAAACTCAGCAAGTTGCGGAAGCAGATCTGGAAGCATCTAAAGGTAAGTTTATTAACTACGTGCAGCAAGTCGCTTTATTGTCAGATCAAGGCTAATACCGTTTTAACTAAAAAAAGCGACGTTAAATACGTCGCTTTTTTATTTCCGATATTGTTTAAACGCGTTCTTTTGCCCATTCACGCAAAATGAATTTTTGCAATTTGCCTGTTGAGGTTTTTGGAATTTCAGTAATCACTACATCTTTGGGAACTTTAAAACGCGCCAGTTCTTTTTGACAATGTGCAATAATTTCTTCAGGAGTCACTGTAGCACCTGTTTTTAATTCAATAAATGCACATGGTACTTCTTGCCAACGTTCATCAGGTTTTGCCACAACAGCCGCTGTTAAAACCGCAGGGTGTTTATATAAAACATCTTCAACTTCTAAAGATGAGATATTTTCTCCACCTGAAATAATAATATCTTTGGAACGATCAGTGATTTTTGCATAACCGTCTGGGTGGCAAACCGCTAAGTCTCCAGTGTGGAACCAACCGCCCGCAAAAGCTTCTTCAGTTGCCTTAGGATTTTTTAAATATCCCTTCATGACAATGTTGCCACGGAACATAATCTCTCCCATGGTTTCACCATCATTCGGAACGGGCTGCATCGTCTCAGGGTCTAGTACGCGCATACTATCTTGAAGTGGATAAGGCACACCCTGACGAGAGTGTAGTTGCGCTTGCTCGGTAATGGAGAGATCGCTCCATCCAGCCTGAGACGCACAAAGCGCAGATGGCCCATAGGTTTCAGTTAAACCGTAAACGTGGTTTACATTAATTCCAATATTTCGCATACCTTCAATCACGGCGACAGGAGGTGCTGCTCCCGCAACCATAACTTCTACATGATGTTCTAAATTCGGCTGTTTTTCTTTAGGTAGGTTAATAATCATGGATAGAACAATTGGCGCACCGCAGAAGTAATCAACCTTATGTTTTGCAATAAGCTGCATCACCAGTTCAGGATCGACCTTACGTAGACAAATATTGGTTCCGCCACTTGCTGCAATACTCCATGCAAAGCACCAACCGTTACAATGGAACAGAGGAAGTGTCCATAAATAAACAGCTCGAGGTTTCATGCCACAGGCTAAAATATTACTAGCCGCATTCAAATAAGCACCTCGGTGATGATAAACCACACCCTTAGGGTTACCTGTTGTGCCGGAAGTGTAATTTAAGCTAATTGCATCCCATTCATCTTGCGGTAAATGCCATTCGAAATCAGTATCACCTTGAGCTATCCATTCTTCATATTCAAACGAACCAATAAATTGGTTTTCACCCTCATATTCTTCATCAGCCACATCAATCACAATAATGTGTTGGTTGGGAATGAGCGATAGAGCTTCTCTGGCTAAATTAACAAACTCTGGGTCAACCAAAAGCACTTTAGTTTCAGCATGCTCCAGCATAAAAGCGATAGTTTTAGCATCTAAACGAGTATTTAGTGTGTTAAGAACAGCACCAGCCATAGGTACAGCAAAATGGGCTTCGATCATTGCTGGTACATTTGGCAATAAGACTGAAACAGTATCGTTTTTAGTTATACCTAATTGTTGAAGTTGAGAAGCAAACTGTCGGCAGCGCTGGTAAGTTTCTTTCCATGAAATCTGACGGTTACCATGAATGATAGAAGCTTGGTCTGGATAGATATAAGCTGCTCGCTCTAAATAGCGTAGAGGGGATAACGCAACAAAGTTTGCGGGTGTGCGTGGTAATTCATCGTATGCACTAACCATGTGAAATAACTCCATGTTCTATTTTTTAATTCATTCTTTGAAAATATGACTTAATATTAATCAAAGCATTAATGCTTTAGTCTTAAACAGAAATACCCCTCAGTCAGGAAATGAGCACAAATGCTATTTCCAACATCTTAAAACAGTTCTGATGAATAATTATCCTATTTATGTATTTCTTAAAATTTAGGTAGTGCGCTTATTAAAGTCATTTATTGCTGTTTACCGTATAAGCAAAATGTATTTATGATTTTATGAGTACAAAGGTTTTCACTTGGCTTGAACAAGTGTAAAATCTTTCAGGTTTTTAATTTTGATTTACACCGTTTTTATATTTTGAGGCTTGCCTCGATCATAATCTCGCGGTGAAATGCTCCTTCGTATAGGGCATCACTCCTTAAGGATTTTTCTATGCCAATTATCACATTGCCAAATGGCGATCAAAAGAGTTTTGATCACCCTGTATCTGTTATGGAAGTCGCTCAAAGTATTGGGCCTGGTTTAGCAAAAAATACTGTTGCTGGACGAGTAAATGATCGCTTAGTTGATGCATGTGACTTAATTACCGAAGACTCGACTTTACAAATTATCACTCCAAAAGATGAAGAAGGTCTTGAGATCATTCGCCACTCTTGTGCACACCTTGTAGGGCATGCAGTAAAGCAACTTTTCCCTGAAGCAAAGATGGTGATTGGTCCGGTCATCGAAGAAGGTTTCTATTACGACATCTGGATGCCACGTCCTTTTACATTGGATGATATGGCAGCAATCGAAGAGCGTATGAAAAAGCTCATCGATCAAGATTACGATGTTGTTAAAAAAATGACTCCACGTAATGAAGTTATTGCTGAATTTACTGCTCGTGGTGAAGAATACAAATTACGCTTGATTGCAGACATGCCTGAAGAAACACAAATGGGCTTGTACTACCATCAAGATTATTTAGATATGTGTCGTGGTCCTCACGTACCGAATACAAAATTCTTAAAATCATTCAAGCTCACTAAAATCTCTGGTGCTTACTGGCGTGGTGATGCGAAGAATGAACAGCTTCAACGTATTTACGGTACTGCTTGGGCTGATAAAAAACAGTTAGCAGCTTATATCAAGCGTATTGAAGAAGCTGAAAAGCGTGACCACCGTAAAATTGGTAAAGCATTAGACTTATTCCATATGCAAGAAGAAGCACCGGGTATGGTGTTCTGGCATGCAAATGGTTGGACTATTTATCAAGTACTAGAGCAGTACATGCGTAAAGTTCAGCAAGACAATGGTTACCAAGAAATTAAAACTCCGCAAATCGTAGATTTTACGCTTTGGGAGAAATCTGGTCACGCAGCAAACTATGCAGAAAACATGTTTACGACTCATTCAGAAAGTCGTAACTATGCTGTAAAACCAATGAACTGTCCTTGTCACGTTCAAGTGTTCAACCAAGGATTAAAATCTTACCGTGATTTACCAATTCGTTTAGCTGAGTTTGGTTCTTGTCATCGTAATGAACCATCTGGTTCTTTACACGGTATTATGCGTGTTCGTGGTTTTACCCAAGATGATGCACATATCTTCTGTACTAAAGAACAGATCGGTAAAGAAGTTGCAGACTTTATCAAACTCACTTTAGATGTTTATAAAGACTTTGGCTTTGAAGAAGTTCAAATGAAGTTGTCTACTCGCCCAGAAAAGCGTGTAGGTGATGACGCACTTTGGGATTTAGCTGAAAAATCTTTAGCAGATGCTTTAGATGAAGCTGGTCTTAAATGGGAATTGCAGCCGGGTGAAGGTGCATTCTATGGTCCAAAGATTGAGTTCTCTTTAAAAGACTGTCTTGGTCGTGTATGGCAATGTGGTACCATTCAGTGTGACTTCAACTTGCCAGTTCGTTTAGATGCTTCTTATGTAACTGAAGAAAATGAACGTGATCAGCCTGTAATGTTGCACCGTGCAATTCTTGGTAGTTTTGAGCGTTTTATTGGTATACTAATTGAACACTACGCTGGTTTTATGCCACCTTGGTTGTCACCTGTACAAGCATGTGTCATGAACATTACTGACGCTCAAGCGGAAGCAAGTGAGCAAGTCGTGGCAAAACTCAAGGAAAATGGCCTTCGTGCTATTTCTGACTTGAGAAATGAAAAAATCGGATTTAAGATTCGTGAGCGTACTCTAGAGCGCATTCCTTACCTGTTAGTTCTTGGTGATCGAGAAGTTGAAGAAGGTACAGTGAATGTACGTACTCGCTCAGGAAAAAATTTAGGTACTATGTCAGTGGATGCTTTCATTGACTTAGTGAAATCTGCCGTCGCCGAACGTGGCCGGTATATTGTGGAGTAAGAAAGATTAAACAGCCTGACCGTAACCAACAACAAGGTGCAAAGAGTAACCGTCCAGCAATTAACGATGAGATCCGTGCAAAAGAAGTACGCCTCGTCGCTGCTGATGGTGAGCAAAAAGGAATTGTTTCATTAAATGAAGCACTGCGTGCTGCTGAGGATGCAGATCTTGACCTTGTTGAGATTGTCGCAAACGCTGAGCCGCCTGTTTGTAAAATCATGGATTACAACAAGCACTTGTTTGACCTGAAACAGAAGCAAAAAGATGCCAAGAAAAAACAGCATCAAGTGCAAGTGAAGGAAATCAAACTACGCCCAGCAACTGATGTAGGTGATTATCAAGTTAAGCTTCGTGCTATTTTGAAGTTCCTTGAAGAAGGTAACAAAGTCAAAATCACCTTACGTTTCCGTGGTCGTGAAATGGCTCACCAACAACTTGGTTTAGCTCAATTACAAAAAATTGAAGCAGACGTAGCTGAGTTTGGTATTGTAGAGCAAGCTCCGAAAATGGAAGGTCGACAAATGGGTATGTTACTTGGACCGAAAAAGAAAAAGTAATACTCATAAAAAAGCACTGCAAAAGCAGTGCTTTTTTATGCCTGTCATTTCGTGATTTAGTATCTTTAAAATGCGATTTAATAACTTTTTAAACCAAAGCTATTCTCAAATTTTATGTATTTTTTGGTGTTGGAGATATCATTGTATTAGCCAAAACATGATATAACGCAAGACGCAGTCATGATAACGATGAATAGGAAAATAGAATGATTGATCTATATTATTGGGGCACACCCAATGGACATAAAATCACAATTGCCTTAGAAGAAATGGGACTGGATTACACCCTTTATCCAATTAATATTTTAGAAAATGATCAATTTCAACCCGATTTCCTGAAAATTTCCCCAAACAATAAAATTCCTGCAATTGTCGATCAGGACGGTCCACGTGGTGAGCCAATTTCAGTATTTGAATCTGGTGCGATCTTGCAATATTTAGGTCGAAAAACTGGCTTATTCTATCCAACAGATGAACAAGAGCGAGTTGAAGTTGAACAATGGCTCATGTGGCAAATGGGTGGACTAGGGCCTATGCTTGGGCAGAATCATCATTTTAACCGCTTTGCGCCAGAGAAAATTCCTTATGCTATAGACCGATATGTAAATGAGACTAAGCGTTTATATGGTGTATTGAATAAACAGCTCATTGGTCAGAAGTTTGTTGCAGGGGAATACTCAATTGCTGATATGGCAATTTTACCTTGGATCCTGCGCTATGAATGGCAGGGTATTCAATTAGAGGACTACCCATATGTGCAAGAATATATTGTCCGTTTAACAGCACGTCCTGCGGTGCAAAAAGCTTTATCAATTAAAGTCATCTAATTTTGCTTGGTAGCACAATGAATAAAGTGAAAGGTAGTTTGGTTTAATTAGAATGCTAAGTTACTTTTTACTTTTTTTGAGTGCTTTTGGGGCGGCTACATTATTACCGCTACAATCAGAAGCTGTACTCGCTGCATTATTATTAAAAAATCAACATTCCGCGTTTCTTCTCATTTCAATTGCTACTTTCGGAAATGTACTCGGTTCATGTGTGAACTGGTGGCTAGGTTTAAAAATAGAACAGTTTAAACATAAAAAATGGTTTCCAGTTTCTGAAAAACGCCTTGAACAAGCTCAACGCTTTTATCATAAGTATGGCTTTTACTCGTTGCTCTTAAGTTGGACGCCTGTGATTGGTGACCCTATTACTTTGGTTGCTGGCTTATTCAAAGAAAATTTTTGGCGCTTTTTATTTATGGTCCTTATCGCTAAGGCTGGGCGTTATATTTTCATTTATTGGGTAATTACAGGTTTTATTTAAAATAAAAGCATCCGAAGATGCTTTATTAAAATGATTTAACTAATCTTCTGAGCTTTTAGTAATATCGACTTTAAAAAGATCATTGGTTTTTAGCCAACAGAAGGTTACTACTGCAAGAGTCATACAGCCACCAAAAATAGTCGCTGCAATCGTTCCCAAATATTTGGCAGCCAAGCCTGATTCAAATGCACCCAGCTCATTACTTGATGAGACAAACATTCCATTTACAGCCGCTACGCGACCACGCATATTTTCTGGTGGGAATATTTGCAAAATGGTTTGTCTAACCACAACTGAAATACTGTCACAAGCACCTGTCATGGCCAGTGCAAATAGTGATAACCACATATTGTTTGAGAAAGCGAAAAGAATCGTAAATACACCAAACCCAGCAACTGCAAGTAGCATGTTACGCCATGCATGCTGGGTTGGTGGAAAACGCGTCAAAGCAATCATGGTAATGAGGGCACCAATAGATGGTGCTGCACGTAGATAACCTAAGCCTTCTGGTCCTACTTTTAAAATATCTTCTGCAAAGATAGGCAGTAGGGCAATCACACCTCCAAATAAAACAGAGGCAAGGTCTAAAGAAATAGCCCAGAGAACTATTTTGGTTTTCCAAATAAAGCGGAAACCATCACCTAAGCTTTCTAATACATTGGTAGTTTCAATTTTAGGAAAGCTTCGTTTTTGTAATAAATTAATGAGAATAAAACAGATGCTGAGTAGGGCTGCAACACTAAAAAGACTGGTTTCTCTGCCTAAGTAAGCAAGCATAAACCCACCTAGCATAGGCCCAATAATCACGCCACTTTGCCAACCAATCGTTGTCCATGTTGCGCCATTGGCATAAAGCTCACGTGGAATTAAGAATGGTTTCAATGATGTAGCAGAGGGATTATAAAATCCACGTATCGTACCTAAGCCAAAAATGACTGCATAAATACCCCAAGAAAGGAAATTTACGCTGATATGACCTAAACCATGCAGATGGAACAGCAACCACAAAACTAAAGGTAGAGGCACTGAGAAAAATAAACAGATTTT
Source organism: Acinetobacter sp. ABJ-A23_2 (assembly GCF_044538765.1). Classification (NCBI taxonomy): domain Bacteria; kingdom Pseudomonadati; phylum Pseudomonadota; class Gammaproteobacteria; order Moraxellales; family Moraxellaceae; genus Acinetobacter; species Acinetobacter sp. ABJ-A23_2. Next base: position 29,898 of record NZ_JBIUCP010000016.1, on the reverse strand, counting down.
CATAATGACTTGTTTATTAAACTTATCAGCAAAATAGCCACCCCAAAGGGATAGAGCAATAAATGGAATGGCTTCTGCGAGACCAATTAAGCCTAAAGTTAGGGGATCTTTGGTAATTTGATAAAGTGAGTAAGCAACAATAATTTCTTGAATCAAAATTGCTAACGTTAAGCAAAATTGATTAATGGTAACAATAGAGAAATCTCTATACCGTAGTGCAGCGAATGCATCATGTTTCTGCATTTGAAATATCGTATGTTGATAATTTGAACATATTATAGAGCTAAATTAGCCATGATGCTGAATTTATTAGCAATGACCAACCTGTGTAAACAAACAATATAAATTTTTAATTTGTTAAGACATCAATCCAAAAAAATGCTACGAGTAGTTTTAATTTTAGTCAGCATGCTATAAAATACGCGCTTCCTTACCTGCAGGTCGATTTTGCAATGGTGCAATCGCGCCGAACAGGTGCCTAAAAGAGGTTACTATGGCTAAGTTAAAAACTCGCCGTGGTGCAGCTAAACGCTTCAAAGCGACTGCAAACGGTTTTAAGCGTAAACAAGCGTTCAAGCGCCACATCTTGACCAAAAAATCTGCTAAACGTATCCGTCAATTACGCGGCTGTGTAATGGTTCATGTTTCTGACATGAATTCAGTTCGTCGTATGTGCCCATACATCTAAGGAGATTATAAATGGCTCGTGTAAAACGTGGTGTAGTGGCTCATCGTCGTCACAAAAAAATTCTTGCTCGCGCTAAAGGTTACTATGGTGCTCGTTCACGCGTTTACCGCGTAGCGTTCCAAGCGGTAATCAAAGCTGGTCAATACGCTTACCGTGACCGCCGTCAAAAGAAACGTCAATTCCGTGCTCTATGGATTGCGCGTATCAATGCTGGTGCTCGTCAAAACGGTTTGTCTTACAGCCGTATGATCGATGGCTTGAAAAAAGCTCAAGTGATCATCGACCGTCGCGTATTAGCTGACATCGCTATGCATGATGCAGTAGCATTTGCTGCTTTAGCTGAAAAAGCTAAAGGCGCATTAGCTGCATAAGCTTAGAGATTCAAAGAAAGACCGCTTTTTAGCGGTCTTTTTTATTTTTAGGGTTCTATTTTAAAAAAGAGAAAATAATCAGAGATAAATGATGAAAGACGAAAAATTTCTAAATGACTTAATTCAAAAAGTGCAGCAAGGTCACCAGTTTAAATACTTATATTTTTGGGGGCATACACCTAAAGAAGCTGATCTTGTTGATAAAAGCTGTTTCAGCCAGTGGTTTCCTGCGCAATTTGAAATTGAGGGTGTTGAGTACTTTACTGCTGAGCACTATATGATGGCGCAAAAAGCAAAATTATTTAATGATGAAGAAATTTTTGCACAGATTTTGCAAGTTAAACATCCGAATGAAGCAAAGCAACTCGGCCGTAAAGTACGTAATTATGACGAACAGATATGGCGAGAAAACCGTTTTGATATAGTGGTGCATGCGAATTTTACCAAATTCTCACAGCATCCTGAGTTGAAGAAATTCTTATTAGCAACGAAAGACCGTATTTTGGTTGAAGCATCTCCTGTCGATAAAATTTGGGGTATTGGTATGGCGCAAGACCATCCAGATATCGAAAATCCATCTCTATGGCAAGGTCTAAATTTGTTGGGATTTGCTCTAATGCATGTTCGAGAGCAGTTTTTAACTGAGTAGGTTAGTGTGAGACTAATCAATACTTCACTCTAAAAAGTAGTGAAGTGAGGGGAGTGAATTGAAACCATTAAATGACACAGATATTCGTATAGCAACATTTAAGGATGCATTATCTATTGCAGAAGTACATGTGCAAGGTTGGAAAGAAACCTATACCGGTATGGTTAAGCAAGAAATATTAGATGAGCTTAACGTACTAGATAAACAACAGTTATGGAGAGAGATAAGCAAAAGTCCTGATCATCAGTTATTTATCTATACTGAAAATGGGGTAGTGAAAGGCTTTCTTGATGGTTATTTAAACCCAGAAAGTAATATTGCTGAAATTCTTGCTTTTTATCTTTTAAAAGAAGTTCAAAAACAAGGTGTAGGCTGTGAGTTATTCCAAAAGTTCTATCAATGCGCTTTAAAGCAAGGTTATGCTTTTATTCATTTAGCGGTTTTTAATAAAAATCCGAGTCGTTTCTTCTATGAAAAAATGGGAGCAAAGTTAATTGATGAGGCCGAACTACCAGAGTTCGGCCTCGGAATAACAGAATTACTTTATCAATGGGAACTTTAATCTTGATTAAAGACCAAAATAATAAGCTAAGGCACAAATAATGATGGTTAGAACAATAAGCTTGATTACACCTGTTCCTCCAGCCTTATGATGAGGTGCTTTTAAATGGGTTGCAGACTCATTCGTTGCATCAAAAGGAGAGGGTTTCTCAACAGGCTTTAATTGAGCTGTTTGATAGTGATTTGCTGCTTTCACAATCAGCTTTGCAAATAGGTCGTCAGTTTTGTGGGTAAAATTTCTTAAGTTAATAATTTGTTCTTGGTCTAAGTCTTCCCCTAAAGGATCATTTGCGGTGCGTTTCTTCTGCTCTAAATAATCTGATAAAGCCTGAGTGCGGTAGAGGAGTTGATGTGCACAATCAGCTGGGTAGTTTTCAGGAATAAGAGCAAGAGTCGGTTGATGATCTACCGAAATTTGATGTGTTGACCCATCAAAATATTTTTTCAGAAATTCTGGTTCTTCAAAACCTGCTGCATACTTACTTCGAAATAACTCAGTTTCCATAAAGTCAGCTATTTCATCCCATTGAGGTACTTTTAAGTCAGCATCAACTTTCTTAGATAATTTTTCGTTCAGTTCAAAACGCCAGAAAGTTTCTAAACGTAAATCACTACGCTGATTTAAAGGCGCTTCAAATTCATTATCGCTGCTGTACCACTCTGCAAGCTCATGGCCAAAAATCCATGCGATTTTTTTATTGTTTTGATGGCTCACAATAAAATGGGTATAGGGTAAAAGTTCTACATTATTATTTGGATTTTGCTCTTCATTTAAGATGGTTGATAAGTGAAGAGAGATTTGGGTTGTCCCTTGTTTTTTGAGTGCTTCTAGCCAAACTTGGAAATGTTGAGCAAGTAAATGCTGTGAAATTAAGTCACGAAACTGAAAACTATGTTGGTCAAAAATATGATGTTGTCGCCATTGGTTGAAGCTTAAATTCTGGCGAAGGTATTCATTACCGTAGGTCACAAGTGTAAGTTGTTGTTTCCAAATCTGATTGAGCGCCATAATAATTGATCTCATTGACGATAGTATTATTTTATACGTTTTATCTTTTTGTTGCCTAATACATTTTTCATGATGGATAAACTTCATCAATACGGTGAAAAACTGTTAGAATGCAGCGTTTTATTATATTTTTAAATTTGTTGCTTTGAGAGTTAATATGTCACTGGAAGCCCTGACCACAGAAGCGCTTGCTGCCATTGCAGCAGCTCAAGACCTTGTTGCACTTGATCAGGTGCGTGTGCAATTTACAGGGAAAAAAAGCCAGCTTGCAGAACAATCGAAAGCATTAGGGAAAATGGACCCTGAAGAACGTAAAGTACAAGGTGCTGCGATTCATGCTGTTCGAGAAACAATTAATAGCGCTTTAAGTGAGCGTCAAACGGCATTACAACAAGCTGCGCTAGCGCAAAAACTAGCAAATGAGACCATTGATATTACTTTACCAGGTCGTGGACAGCGCATTGGTACAGTTCATCCTGTTATTCAAGTACAAGAACGTATTTGCCAGTTCTTTACTAAAGCTGGTTTTACAGTTGCAACAGGACCAGAAGTTGAAGATGACTATCATAACTTTGAAGCATTAAATATTCCTGGGCATCACCCTGCACGTGCTATGCACGATACTTTCTATTTCGATGCAAACCATTTGTTGCGTACGCATACTTCTGGTGTGCAAATTCGTACCATGGAAACAAGCCAGCCACCAATTCGTATTGTATGTCCGGGCCGTGTATATCGCTGTGACTCAGACCAAACGCATTCGCCAATGTTCCATCAAATCGAAGGTTTGTACGTTGCTGAGAACACCAGCTTTGCTGAATTAAAAGGTTTATTAATTAACCTACTGAATGAATTTTTTGAGAAAGATTTAAAAGTACGTTTCCGCCCATCATATTTCCCATTTACAGAGCCTAGTGCAGAAGTGGATATCATGGATGAGCGTGGACGTTGGTTAGAAGTATTAGGCTGTGGCATGGTACATCCAAATGTACTACGTGCTGCGGGTATTGATCCTGATAAATACAAAGGCTTTGCTTTTGGTTTAGGGGTAGAGCGTTTTGCAATGTTGCGTTATGGCATCAATGACTTACGTATGTTCTATCAAAATGATGTGCGTTTCTTACGCCAATTTGCCTAACATTTTTTCAGGATTAAATAAGGTTTATAAAGATGAAGATTAGCGAAAATTGGTTACGCACATGGGTTAACCCAGCCATTGATAGTGATACATTATCTGATCAGTTGACTATGCTTGGTCTTGAGGTAGATGAACTAGCATCTGTTGCTAAGCCATTTACTGGAGTTGTGGTTGGTGAAGTTCTAACGGTTGAACAACATCCAGATGCAGACCGTCTGCATGTAACAACAGTTAACATTGGTTCAGGTGAACCTCTGCAAATTGTATGTGGTGCTCCTAACGTTCGTGTTGGAATGAAAGCACCTGTAGCAACTATTGGTGCAGTATTACCAGGCGATTTTAAAATCAAAAAAGGTAAGCTTCGTGGCATCGAATCACAAGGTATGCTGTGCGGCGCTTCTGAAATCGACCTTGAAGATAAAATCGATGGTTTGCTTGAGCTACCTGCCGATGCTCCAGTAGGGGTGAACATCCGTGAATATTTGAAACTTGATGATAACGTTATTGATATCAGTATTACACCAAACCGTGGTGACTGTTTCAGTATCCGTGGTATCGCACGTGAGATTGCAGTAATTAACCAACTGCAAATGAATGAGCCTGAAATCAAGTCAGTTGATGCGACAATCACTGATGAGAAAAAAGTAGTGATCAGCACGGATGGGGCTCCACGCTACTTAGGACGTGTAGTTAAAAACGTGAATGTAAAAGCTGCGACCCCAGAGTGGATGGAACAAGCTTTAGCACGTTCAGGAATTCGTACTCACAGTATTCTGGTTGATGTAACGAACTATGTCCTCATGGAATTGGGTCAGCCAATGCATGCTTTTGATTTAGCTAAAATCGAAGGAACTGTACACGTTCGCCAAGCTCAGCCACAAGAAAAGTTGCAACTCTTGAATGATCAAGAAGTTGAGTTGCAAGAAGATGTGATGGTTATTGCAGATGACCAGAAAGCACTAGCAATCGCTGGTATTATGGGCGGTCTAGCATCAAGTGTAACTGATGATACAGCTGATATCTTCTTGGAGAGCGCATTCTTCGCTCCACTTGCGATTGCTGGGCGTGCTCGCCGTTTTGGTTTGCATACAGATTCTTCGCAACGTTATGAACGCGGTGTAGATTTTGAATTGCCATTAATTGCGATGAATCGTGCTTCTCAGCTCATTCAAGAATTAGCGGGTGGTGAGTTTGGTCCTATCACTGTAGCTGAAAAAACTGATTTACTTCCAAAACGTGAAGCTATTGAACTTAAGCAAGCTCAAGTAGACCAATTATTGGGATATCAAGTTGCTGCTGATTTCATTACAGATGCTTTAACTCGACTAGGGTGTAAGGTAACAGTTAAGGCTGAGAGTGAATGGAGTGTAGTACCACCATCACATCGCTATGACATGGCTATTTATCAAGACTTAATTGAAGAAGTAGCGCGTATTGATGGCTATGACAATATCCAAATTAGCTTACCAAGCATGGATGTTAAATTTGCTAAATATCAAGATCGTTTTGAACTCGCTGAGTTGCGTCAAACGATCGTGACTTTAGGTTATCAAGAAGCAATTAGCTTTAGCTTTGCTGATGCAAAACTTGAAAAGCAATTAAATCCAGAAGTTCAGCCACTAATGTTAGCAAATCCAATTTCAAGTGATTTGGCTGCAATGCGTAGTACTTTACTTTCTAGCTTAATTCCTTGCGTACAATATAATCTCAACCGTCAGCAAAGTCGCGTGCGTTTCTTTGAGCTTGGTTTACGTTTTGATTATCAAAATGCCGCTTCTATTCAAGACTTAAAGCAAATCCCGACATTAGCTTTAATTGCTGTAGGTTCTCGTGAACCTGAATCATGGCATGCTAAGCCACAACCAATGGATTTCTTCGATTTCAAAGGTGAAGTAGAAGAGGTTTTAGCTGCTGGACGTCTTAAAGTTGAATATGCTCGTTCAGAGCGTGCTTGGTTGCATCCGGGACAGTCAGCTGAAATTTTAGTTGATGGTAAATCAATTGGTTACCTAGGCCGTTTGCACCCATCTTTAGAAAATGAGCTTGATTTGAGCACAACTTGGGTTGCTGAGCTTGATCAGGCAGCAGTTTTGCAATCTTATGTATCTAATTTTACAGAATTATCACGTTTTCCTTCGGTTAGACGTGATATTGCGCTTTTAATCTCTGATAATATAAATGTTAGAGATATTCAGCAGTTAATCGAAAAAACTGGTGGAGAGCTTTTAGACTCTACTTGGTTATTCGATGTGTATACGGGGCAGGGTGTCGAAGATGGTAAGCGCTCATTAGCGTTTGCATTACTATGGCAACATCCTTCACGTACGCTTGAAGATGCTGAAATTAAATCTGGTATGGACAATATAATCCAAGTGTTGGAAAACACTTATCAAGCGACATTGAGGGCCTCATGACAGCACTAACTAAAGCAGACATGGCTGATCATTTAAGTGAGTTAACCAGCTTAAATCGCCGTGAAGCAAAACAAATGGTCGAGTTGTTCTTTGACGAAATTAGCCAAGCGCTTATCGCGGGTGAGCAAGTTAAGCTTTCTGGTTTTGGTAATTTCGAACTTAGAGATAAACGCGAGCGTCCAGGACGTAATCCAAAAACAGGCGAAGAAATTCCGATTTCTGCGCGCCGTGTAGTGACCTTTAGAGCGGGTCAGAAATTTAGACAACGCGTTGGAAATGAGCAGATCGATTGATCTGCTTTTTTTTATTTATAATTTTTAATGGTTTGGAATAAAATATATTTTATAGGCGATAAATATAATTTAAATAATATATAACGTAGCTATTGTTTAAATTATAAAATTTAAGCATAAAAAAAAGAGGACATAAAGTCCTCTTTTTTATCTAATCTAGAGTATAGATTAGTGTGCAGCAGAAGCAGCAACGTCAGAAGCAGCAGCAGCAACGTCAGAAGCAGCAGCAGCAGTTTCAGAAGCAGCAGCGTCAACAGCAGTAGCAGCTTCAGAAGCAGCAGCAGTAGCTTCAGAAGCAGCAGCTACAGCTTCAGAAGCAGCAGCAGCAGCAGGAGCTTCTTCTTTCTTAGAACAACCAACGAAAGCTAAAGTAGCAGCAACAGCAGCAGCAACAGCGAATTTTTTGAATAACATGGCATCACTCTCACAAAAAAAATTTGAGATTAAAAAAACCTAAGTTAGGCTGTTTTGCTTTTATTATTCCTAAACGTAGCTAGGTAACAACGCATGGAGCAGTCTAACTGGTCTGCCGCTATGCTATCACTGCGAATGTTGAAATACTACTGTCACCTGTCAAAAAAGAGCAGAAAAATCGAAAAAACAGTCTGTTTTTTAACAGAAAAAAACAATCAAATAGATTAGATATATTGGAAAAGGTGTAAGTAAACTACTAAAAAACATAATTTTTTTATATTAAAAATATTTGTTTTCAAAAGCTTAAATATATCCTTACATAAGGAATAGTAAAATGTAGTTTTGTGTAAAGCATGTCAACCAAATAAAAAAGCTACTCATGAGAGTAGCTTTTTTGGAACAAATTAATGATTAAGTTGAAGCTTTACGTTTCATTTGATCAAAGAAGTCATCATTTGTTTTGGTTTCTTTCATACGGTCAAGTAAGAATTCCATAGCAGCCAACTCATCCATAGGATGAAGGAGTTTGCGAAGGATCCAGACTTTACGTAATTTATCTTCATCCATTAAACGTTCTTCACGACGTGTGCCTGATTTCTTAATATTCATGGCAGGGAAGACACGTTTCTCAGCAATACGGCGATCAAGCGTAATTTCTTGGTTACCTGTACCTTTGAATTCTTCGTAAATTACATCATCCATTTTACTGCCAGTTTCAATAAGCGCAGTAGAGATGATTGTTAAAGAACCGCCTTCTTCGATGTTACGAGCAGCACCAAAGAAACGTTTTGGACGTTCTAATGCATGAGCATCTACACCACCCGTTAATACCTTACCTGATGAAGGGATTACAGTGTTGTATGCACGAGCTAAACGTGTAATAGAGTCAAGCAAAATCACAACATCTTTTTTATGTTCAACAAGACGTTTTGCTTTTTCAATGACCATTTCAGCTACTTGTACGTGACGGGCAGGTGCTTCATCAAATGTTGAAGCAACGACTTCACCACGTACAGTACGTTCCATTTCAGTTACTTCTTCTGGGCGCTCATCAATAAGTAAAACAATAAGGAACACTTCCGGATTGTTTCTCACAATAGATTGAGCAATGTTTTGAAGTAACATTGTTTTACCCGCTTTTGGCGGTGCAACAATAATCGAACGTTGACCTTTACCAATTGGGGCAACTAAGTCGACAACACGAGCAGTTAAGTCTTCTGTTGTACCATTACCTAGTTCCATAACCAATTGTTCAGTTGGGAAAAGGGGAGTTAAGTTTTCAAATAAAATTTTATTTCGAGAATTTTCAGGCGTGTCATAGTTAATCTGATTAACTTTGAGTAACGCGAAATAACGCTCACCTTCTTTCGGAGGGCGAATAGTACCTGTGATGGTATCACCTGTACGCAAGTTAAAGCGTCGGATTTGTGAAGGACTCACATAAATATCATCCGGACCTGCTAAATACGAACCTGCGGCAGAGCGCAAAAAACCAAAACCATCAGAGAGAATTTCAAGAACGCCGTCACCAAAAATTTCTTCGCCATTCATTGCATGGCGTTTCAAAATGGCAAAGATAATATCTTGCTTTCGGTTACGAGCCATACCTTCAAGGCCCATAAATTCAGCAATTTTAATTAGTTCGCCGATTGGTTTTTTCTTGAGTTCAGTTAAATTCATAAGGGTCAGAATTAGGAAAGAGTAGAGTGTGGTTTAAAAGAAGAAAAATCGCTCGCATACAAAAAAGAGTATCGCAATTGTATTTACACAATAACAATTCAGAAGTCTGATTAACTGTTTCGAAGAGAAATGTGAAAAAACAATTTCTGTTGCCGAGTGGCGATCTTTATGTTTGTGTCTTGTAAGAAGCCGGACAGAAGACGATTCCCTTCAGTGCCTCTTGAGCATGCAATATAAGTGAGATCAGCTAATTTGTCAATTTATAGCCGAAAAAAATACGCTATAGAGATATAGCGTATTTTCATTTGTAACATTTCGTCTTAAACGTTTTCGTCAATGAAGCTAACGAGTTTAGAGCGAGGTACAGCACCGATTTGTTGAGCTACTACTTCACCATTTTTGAAAAGTAATAAAGCAGGAATATTACGGATATTGTATTTTACTGCAGTATCTTCACAAGAAGTCACGTCAACTTTAACGATTTTTACTTTACCAGCATATTCACTTGATAAATCTTCAAGAACAGGTGCAATTGCTTTACAAGGTGCACACCAACCTGCCCAGAAGTCAACAAGTACAGGTGTTTCTGCATCTAGAACATCTGCTTGGAAGTTATCATCAGTTGTATTTACAATAGTCGCAGACATGGTACGGCTCCAATTTTTAGAAAAAAGTGCTATCACTATATGAGGATATAATCTCTATCAGTATTACATAGCTACTTAGTTCAATGTAAGGGTTTGATGCTATTATTCAAGGCTTAACTGAATTTGTCTAATGGATGCTCACGATATTCACCATCGGCTTGTACAATCGTTTAACAAATAGAAAAATATCGATGTCTATTAATTGTTGATGAAAATGGCTTTTCAATTGCATTCTTGTGAATTACTCTAGGCGTGAATTGTTATGGGTTTAGTTCAATAATGTCTGATTTTCTGATTGATGAAGAATTACTTGCTGCCATAGATATGGGGTCGAACAGTTTTCACCTTGCAATTGCACGGGTAGATCACGGTGAAGTTAAAAAAGTGGCTTCAATGTCAGAAAAAGTACAGCTTGCGGCTGGTCTTGATGAAAATAAAAATTTAACAGAAGCAGCACAACAACGTGGATTAGCATGTTTAGCTCGTTTTGTGGGACGTTTAAGTTCTGTTCAACCCAATCGTTTAAGAATTGTGGCAACCAATGCTTTACGTCAGGCTAAAAATGGCCATGAATTTATTCAAAAAGCCGCTGAAATTTTACCCAAACCTATTGAAATTATTGCTGGTCGTGAAGAAGCACGACTGATTTACCTTGGTGTATCTCACACGATGGCTAACGGTGGACGTCGTTTAGTTGTGGATATTGGTGGGGGATCTACCGAGTTTATTATTGGCGAAGAGTTTGAGCCAATTTATACCGAATCATTACAAATGGGATGTGTAGCTTATACAAAAGCCTATTTTGCTGATGGTGAAATCACACAAAAAGCATTCGATAAGGCAGTAGTTGCTGCCCGTAAAGAACTTTCAGCAATCGCAACGACTTATAAGATGGAAGGTTGGGATACTGTTGTTGGTTCAAGTGGAACTATTAAAGCCTGTCGTCAAATTATGGTGAATATGGGGTTAAGTGACGAGCAAGAAAATGTCACTCGTGAAGGCCTCTATAAACTTAAAGATAAGTTACTTAAGTTCAAAAATATTTCTGAAATTGATTTTGAAGGACTTCGAGAAGACCGACGAGCAGTTTTGCCAGCCGGATTGGCAATTTTGTACGCAGTTTTTGAAGTATTGGAAATTGAATATTTGGCATATTCTGATGGTGCATTGCGTGAAGGAGTCATGTATGACCTGTTAGGTCGTTTTAAACATGAAGATATCCGAGATCGTAGTGTACAAGCCCTAATGGGACGTTATAACGCTGATCCGAAACAAGCAGAACGAGTTGTAAATACAGCTCAACAGTTATTCGATGGTGTAGCAAAGCCACTTAATTTAACCAGTGAAGACAGTGACTTACTGCGCCGTGCTGCATATTTGCATGAAATTGGTTTAGCAATTAGTCATGGTGGTTACCATCGTCATGGTGCTTATTTATTACAGCATTCTGATATTCCAGGTTTCTCACAAATTGATCAAAACCATCTTTCACATTTGGTTGCTCATCATCGTCGCAAATTACGTAATGATGTAAAAAATGAAGTTTTAAAGGCTGGCGGTTATAAATTACTTTACTTAAGTTTATTACTTCGCCTTGCAGTTTTACTCAACCATAGTCGCAGTGATCAGATGCTTCCTGCCATTGAATTGACCATCATAAATGATCAACAATGGCAGCTTAGTGTTTCTGGTGATGCCAAACAATGGCCATTGTTAGTTGCCGACTTGCATGATGAGCAAGAGCAGTTTAAGCATTGGGACATTGAATTGAATATTCAGTCGGAAAAATTTATCGATTAAAGGGATAATATTCGACCTATGAAAAAAGCTACTCAGTCCAAAGCGTGGACAACGGTTCAAATTGCACGTCATCCTGATCGTCCGCAGTTTCTAGATTATGTCGGTGAAATCTTTACAGAGTTTGATGCCTTGCATGGTGATCGTTTGTTTGGTGACGATGGTGCGATGGTAGGTGGTCTTGCTCGTTTTGACGGTCAACCTGTGATGGTCATTGGACAACACCGTGGTCGTAGTACCCGTGAAAAATTAAAGCATAACTTTGGTATGGCTAACCCTGAAGGTTACCGTAAATCTCAGCGTTTATTAGATATGGCTGAGCGTTTTAATCTTCCTGTGTTCACGTTTATTGATACGATGGGTGCATATCCGGGTGTTGGTGCTGAAGAACGTGGACAAGCTGAAGCAATTGCAACGAGCCTTGCTCAACTTTCAAGTTTGAAAGTTCCTGTTGTTGCAACAGTACTCGGTGAAGGCGGTTCTGGCGGTGCTTTAGGTATTGGTGTTGCAGACCGAGTAATTATGTTATCGCATAGTATTTATTCTGTAATTTCACCAGAAGGTTGTGCTTCTATTTTATGGAAGACTGCTGAAAAAGCAGCTCAAGCGAGTGAAGCTTTAGGTTTAACAGCAGATAAACTACAATCTCTAGGTATTGTTGAATATGTAGTAGATGAAGGTGAAGGGGCTCATTTAGACCCTGAGCGTGTTATGCAAAACCTAAAAGTGGTTTTGAAGCAAGCTTTGGAAGAGTTGCTACCAATGGATGCAAATGAACGATGCGAAGCACGTTATCAACGTTTAATGAAGTTTGGCAGCGAAAATTTAGGCATCACGTCTTAAAGCAGGCTCAAGAGTTTTCAGAAAATAGTTCTTTTCTTATTGGATGTAGTGGTGGCATGGATTCAATGCTACTACTACATTTAATGGCTCAAATTTTCCCTCAAAAGATCCGAGCAATTTACATTGATCATCAACTGCAAGAACAAAGTGCAGAATGGGGGGAATTTGTTGCCAGTCAGTCAACAAGTTTAAATATTCCTTATATTATTCAAAAAGTTCAGATTTCTGATGGGAATCTGGAAGCTCAAGCACGTCAAGCACGTTATCAAGCTTATCAGCAACATTTACAAGAAAATGAAATTCTATTGCTTGCTCATCATCAGCAAGATCAGGCCGAAACAGCTATTTTACGTTTATTGTCAGGTACAGGTGTAGATGGACTTGCTGCGATGCAAGCTATTGATTACCGTGAAAGCATGACAATTTGGCGCCCTTTTTTGGATCTAACACGTGAGCAAATTACTTTTTGGACTGCTCAGCTTGAAGTTAAGTATATTGATGATCCAATGAACTATGATACCCATTATGACCGTGTGTGGTGTCGTGAAGAGCTTTGGCCATTTTTATCAAAAAGATTTCCAAAAATGCAGCAGGCACTGAGCCGAACCAGTTATCTCATGCAAGATGCTTCTGAAATTTTAGAAGAAGTTTTGAAAGCCGATTTAAAGCATTGTGGAACGGCTGAATACTTAGATCTAATTAAACTATTAGATTTGTCATCTGCTCGTCAACGTCAATTACTTTCTGCTTGGATGAAGGGTGATGGGCAATATCGGCCTGCATTTGAAATGGTTGAGCGGTTAAAAAATGAAGTAATTGATTCAAAGTCTGATGCACAAGCGGCATTACATTGGAACCAGTTTTACTATGCCCGTTATCAACATCATCTTTATAGATTGAGTCGACAAGTTTTTCTTGCTGAAAAATTAAACCCAGTTGAAACCGAGATGGAGCATTATTTTCAACTAGGGGAAATAGTGGAGTGCGCTTCAGGACAATTTCAAATTACTCAAAAAAATATGGGTTTGTCTGCATCTTTATTAAATAAAAAATTAAAAATTATTCGACGCCAAGGTGGTGAAAAGGTCCATTTATATGGTCGTGTTGGGCAATGGCCATTAAAAAAAGCAATTCAAGAAGCACATATTTTGCCTTGGCTTCGTCATACAATTCAAATATTAGTCATAGATAATGTTATGCTTGGGGTTTTTACACCGAAAGGATTTTGGTTGGCTCAGTCTCCGTATTGTGAGCAAGGAGGATGGCAACCAGATTTAATTTCTTATTCTTGTAATCTGGTAAATGGCGAAGATGGTTATGACAAGTGCAGTAAATAGTAATATCTGTTTTATTGGTGGTGGTAATATGGCCCAAGCTTTGATTGGTGGGCTCATTTCAAGAGGTTTACCGCCAACACGTATTACCGTTTCAGATCCTGTTGAGCAAATACGTCAATTATTGCAAGAAAAAGAAGTCCATGTGACACAAGATAATGTAGCTGCAATTAAAAATGCTGATGTCGTTGTACTGGCAGTAAAACCACAAGTTTTGGCGACTGTTTTACGTCCTTTAAAAGGACTGTTATCAGATAAATTGGTTATTTCAATTATTGCTGGTGCTGAAATCCAAACGATATCAAACTTAATTGATAGCAATCGAATTGTTCGAGTTATGCCAAATACGCCAGCTCTAGTTCAGACGGGTGCGCATGGTATCTATGCAAATGATGTAGTAGGTACTTCGGATCGTGAATTAACAAGTCAGATTTTAGCAGCCACAGGCTTAACAATTTGGGTAAACTCCGAAGCTCAAATTGATGCGGTAACAGCGGTTTCTGGCTCAGGTCCTGCATATTTCTTCTATCTCATGGAAAGTATGATCCGTGCGGGTAAAAATTTAGGACTTGATGAAAAAGTTGCAACTGCGTTGACTCTTCAAACGGCATTAGGTGCAGCTCAAATGGCAATTACGAGTTCAAATACTCCTTCTGAACTTCGTAAGAATGTGACATCGCCAAATGGCACAACTCAAGCTGCACTTGAAGTTTTTGACCGTGCACAAATCTCCCAAAATATTCAATCTGCATTGGCTGCTGCACAGAAGCGTAGTCAAGAATTGGCTCAAGAATTGAGTGACAGTGCGAAATAGCTTAAATAGGATAAGACAACTATGGGTGCAAATTCTGCGCTAATTTTTGGAATTTTAATTAATGTTGCGATTTTATTGGTCTTTTTCCGTTTTTTAATGCAATTGGCGGCAGTAAGTCCTTATAATCCTGTGGTTTTATCGACCGTAAAGGCGACTAAAATTGTTGATATTTTTGGCCGAATTTTTCCGACGGTCGCAAAAGGCCGATTTAATTTGGCTGCGTTGGTTCTTTTAATTATTTTATATTTGCTGAAAATTTTTGGCGTGATGTATCTTTCTGGTTCTATGCCAAATAGTCCGGTTCACTTAGTGATTCTGACATTTGTGACGATGATTCAGGACCTAATTCGTTTCTGCCGTTATTTAATTTTCGCGACAATTATTTTGAGTTGGGTGGTTATGTTCACTCAATCGCGTTCACCTTATATTGAAGTGATTCAAGATTTAGCTGAACCATTACTCGCACCATTCCGTCGTTTATTGCCTAATATGGGAATGATTGACTTATCTCCAATTTTGGCGTTTTTGGCGCTTTATATTGCCGAGATCTTAATGAATGAAGTTGCAAAAGTTCTTTTAACGGGACTTTAAGCTAACGCAATAAAAAAGGGCTGTTAATACAGCCCTTTTTTATTTCTACTAATTAATGGGCATCATCCCAGTTTTGCCCTTGCCCAACTTCAACAACTAAAGGCACAGAAATTTTTACTACAGATTCCATGACAGTCGCGATTTGCTTAGAGAGCTCATCGGCAATGTTTTGATCTGCTTCAAATACTAATTCATCGTGTACTTGAAGAAGTAACTTGGCTTGATCTTTTGGCAAGATTTTATCGACTTCAATCATTGCGAGTTTAATGATATCAGCAGCACTACCTTGTAAAGGCGCATTAATTGCAGCACGTTCGGCAGCCTTACGTACCATTACATTTCGTGCATCAATATCTGGTGTATAAAGACGACGACCTAAAATAGTTTCAACAAAACCTTGCTCTGATGCAACTTGACGTGTGCGTTGCATATATTCATAGATACCCGGATAGCGTTGGAAATATTGCTTAATATAGTTTTGTGATTCTTGACGTGTAAAGCCTAATTGACGAATCAAACCAAACTCAGACATACCATAAAGTAGGCCAAAGTTAACTGCTTTCGCTTGACGGCGTTGGTCATTGGTCACATCTTCGATAGCAATACCCAATACTTCTGCAGCAGTACGGCGGTGAACATCCTGTCCGTGCTGGAACGCATGTACTAAAGCATCATCTTGAGAAAAATGAGCCATTAAACGTAATTCAATTTGCGAGTAATCGGCAGCCAATAATACTCGACCTTCTGGCGCAATGAATGCTTTACGAATTTGGCGCCCAATTTGTCTACGAATTGGAATATTTTGTAAGTTAGGATCTGAAGAGGAGAGGCGACCTGTTGCTGTAAGTGCTTGGTGATAACTTGTATGTACACGATGCGTGTCGTTATGAGATTGCTCAACTAGACGATCAGTATAGGTACTTTTTAGCTTTGCTAAACCACGATGCTCTAGAATAATTTCCGCTAAAGGATGTTCAATTTTTTCTAAAACACTTTCACTGGTGCTGTATTGTCCAGTTGCAGTTTTTTTACCGCCTTTGATTCCTAATTTATCAAATAGGATTTCACCTACTTGTTTAGGAGATGCAATATTAAAAGTTTCATCTGCAATTTCCATCGCCTGATTTTCAAGCCCTTCCATTGTTTTTGCAAATTCAACGCTTAATTTATCTAAGAAGGCATGATCTAGACGAATTCCATCTTCTTCCATACCCGATAAAATACGGGCAACTGGCATTTCGATGTTATATAAAATATTTTCTAGCTCAGGGAATGGCTTAAGTTTGTTTGAAAGCACTTCATATAAACGATAAGTCACATGTGCATCTTCTGCAGCATAGTGAGCAGCAACTTCAATCTCAATTTGATTGAAAGTCTTTTGTTTAGCACCCTTACCAGCAATTTGTTCAAAAGTGGTGGTTAAGTGGCTTAAGTAGACACGAGCTACGTCATCCATGCCGTGACGAGTCGCCGCTGCATTTAGTACATAAGATGCCAGCATGCTATCGAAATACCAGCCTTTAAGTTCTATACCGTGGTTTGCAAAAATGTGTGCATCATACTTGAGGTGATGACCAATTTTTTTAACTGCTTCATTTTCTAGCACAGGTTTAATTTGAGCCAGAACTTGTTCACGATTCAGCTGCTGCGGCGCATTTTCATAATTATGCGCTAATGGAACATAGTAGGCATCTTTCGCATCAAATGCGATTGAAAAACCAACCATTTCTGCAATACGGTAATCAAGGCTTGTAGTTTCTGTATCAATAGCAAAATGATCGGCATTTTGCATGCGTTGCCAGAGCTGATCCCATGCTTCTTGGGTTAAAACAGTGTGATAATTTGCAGTTCCAAGCTGGTCATCTTGACTAGTTAAGCTTGCTTGATCTTCGGTTTCTATAGATTCAGCAGGTTTAACTTCATTTTGAACAATAGTTTGTGAAGCTTGTTGTTTATAGCTTGAGCTATTTGGATTATTTGGATGATCAAGTGACTGTAACTGATTTCTAAACTCAAGCTCAGTATAAAGATTACGTAAAGTCTCTACATTTGGATCGGTAAGCTTTAACTCGTGCCAATCGAGTTCTAAAGGAAGATCACAAACAATGCTAGCTAACTGGTGATCAAGCTTAATATTGTCTAAGTTATCTTTAATATTTTGGCTAAGTTTGCCTTTAAGTTGGTCTGCATTGGCAATAATATTGTCTAAAGTGCCATATTCAGTTAGTAATTTAGCTGCTGTTTTTGCACCAACGCCAGGTACACCCATGATGCCATCAGACGCATCGCCCATAAGGGTTAAGTAATCGATAATTTGATTTGGCCAAACACCAAATTTTTCAAATACCCCGTCGGTATCCATGACGCGATCTTTAAAGCTATCTTCAAGTTTTACATGATCATTGACGAGCT
Organism: Acinetobacter sp. ABJ-A23_2; assembly: GCF_044538765.1. Classification (NCBI taxonomy): domain Bacteria; kingdom Pseudomonadati; phylum Pseudomonadota; class Gammaproteobacteria; order Moraxellales; family Moraxellaceae; genus Acinetobacter; species Acinetobacter sp. ABJ-A23_2. The sequence goes on along the minus strand of NZ_JBIUCP010000016.1, from coordinate 12,243 downwards.
GAGCCATGTCTTTATCTCCGGTTGAGATAAGTACATGATGGCCTTCGAGTACGGCACGTTTAGCGAGTGTACCGATAATGTCATCTGCTTCTGCACCCGGAAGACTATATAAAGGAATCCCCTGAGCTTTAATCAATGCATGTAAATATGGAATCTGTTGAGATAACTCTTCCGGCATGGTAGGGCGATCACCTTTATAAATAGGTGAAAGCTTGTGGCGGAAAGTTGGCTCAGGCGTATCAAAAATGACGGCCATATGTGTTGGTTGCATACGGCGCATTAATTTTTGAATGGCAGAAATTGCCCCACGTATTGCATTGGTATGTAACCCTGTAGAGGTCGTCAATGGTGGTAATGCATGATATGCACGAAATAAAAAATAGGACCCATCAACCAAGACAAATGGTGGCATTGAACAATTCCTTAATTTGAATTAGGGGTATTTTACGTGAAAACGGCTATGAATGCAGGTTTATGATTTTTGCAGTATTTTGTATGTATAAATATACGCTTGTATTGGCTTGAAGTAAGATGACCTGTAATGAAGGTGTCATATTGCTAAGCCCATGTATAAAAAAGACAAACAGGGAATGATCATTGTTTTGATCGCTTTGACTTTGTTTTTAGCCATTTCAATTGGTTTTAAATTTCAGAGTGCTGTTATTGCTTTATCTATTGCACTTACTGTCATTCTAGTTCAATTACTGTCAAATCTGCATGAGCGTTTAACTCATTTAGAACAGCAGTTTTCTCAGCAGAAAACGCCACTTTATTCTATTCACATGCAAAGAACAGTGATTTATGCAGCAGCCTTGGTTGCATTAGTTGCTTATATCAATCATTGGATGTGGATTGCTGGTGGGGCTTTACTGGTTTTATTGCTATGTTTGATTCAAACCATTAGTGCATTTCATACTCGACTATTATACCTCGAGTCAGCAAAACAAACTGTTCATGTAAATGAGACCATACAAACAGAAGTTATAAATCCTGTAATAGAACAAGTTAGTTCCAATAATACAGACACGCTAGTCCCAGCGGGAACGGCACCTTTAAATCAAACAGAACAACCAGCACATGTTCAGACCGCATGGTGGCAACCAGCCGTGGATTGGATGATTCATGGTAATCCAATCTTAAGAGTTGCTGTTGCTGTGCTTATGGTTGGGGTCGTGTTGCTATTACGTTTTGCAAGCGAGCATTGGCAACTTAGTTTAGGTGTGAAACTTGGATTTATTGCGATTGCTGGAGGTGTGTTAACGGCATTTGGGTATACATTGCAAAAGAAAAATCAGCTGTTTGCTGTGGCATTGCAAGGTGTCGGGCTGGCTGTTGTATTCCTGACACTTGTGTTCTCACATCATTTTGGTGTAATTGCCAACCTAACTACAGCGAGTATTCTGTTTACGATTTTATTAGCTATTACGGTATTCCTGAGCTTAAAACAACAAGCTATTTATTTGGCAATATTAGCACTTGGTATGGCTTATGCGGCTCCTTTAGTTATTCCGCAATATCGCCCTGATGTAACTTTCTTATTTAGCTACTACTTAGTAATTAACTTAGCAGTTGCTGCGGTTAATTTTATTCAGCCTTGGAAAATCTTAAATCAAATAGCTTTTTTTGCCACAATGTTTATTGGTGGTAGTGCAATCGCATTTTATGCAGAACCCGCAAAATTTAATACATTAGACTGGATTTTGTGGTGCCATATAGCGCTGTTTATTTGGCTTAGTGTTCGTTATAGCCAAAATATATCTCGGACGTCAGCAAGTGAAGAACAAGAAGGCATTCGTTTACCTCCGCTCTTAGATGTTGGTCTTATTTTTAGTGTGCCAGTACTGGGCTTTACCCTTCATGCCTACTTAGTACATGAGTCTACACAAGCATTGACGATTGGTGCAGCCGTCTTGGCAGGTACCTATGCAGTATTAACTTTCTGGATTAAAAAAACTCATCCACAGCTTTCGGTCCTTGCAAAAAGCTTTTTCATTCTCGCGGTTGCGTTTTTTGCCTTAATTTTCCCGCTTGCAAAAGGAGCACATTGGACAGCAATTGGTTGGGTTGCTCAAGGTACGGCTTTAATTGTTTGGGGAGTAACTGAGCGCTACCGTTTAAGCCGATATATTGGTGTAGTTTTAGTTTTACTTAGCTCTATTGCACTGTTTTATCAGGTGTGGGCAAATGAAGAGTTCCCAACGCTAAGCACAAGCATCTATGCAATTGCCCAATTTATTTCTGCCTTTTATTTATTGCAATACAACAGTAAAGAGCAACGCTATTTTAGCGCAAGCATGTTTAGTGGCATTTTCTTGTGTTTAGGAATGTATGCGGGTGCTGTAGCTGGTGTAGAAATCATGGCATGGCATCATCATGCTTTGAGTCCATATTTGATGTTCGCCGTAGTTCTAATAGCAATATTTAGCGCAGTTGTTCACTATAAACTTCGTGTGCAATGGCAAAGTTTGCAGTTAATTTTGATTAGCCTGTTACTGTTGTTAGTTTTGGGTGAAGCGTTTGCGAGTCAAGTGTTTACGTTGTTTAAATGGGTAGACTCATTACAACAAACTACTTTCTTAGTCGCTACCATTATTCTAAGTGCTTTATTTCTTATGGCTCAACCGCAGTCGGATGAGTCTGGGTACTTAAATGTCTGGGCTGGTTTAAGCTGGTTGGCGTTAGCAGTAGTTGGTTTGGCGATCTTTCCAAAAATGCCAGTTGTTACTCTGGCTTTTATCCCTGTGGTTTATTCGCTTTGGGCGTATAAGGCTCATAAAACTACATTGTTGCATCAAATTCCTGTTTGGTGTTTAAGCTTAATTTGGTTGCTAGTTGTGAGCGTTGATCGCCACTCTGCTGAGTACCTTTATTTTGTTCCTTTATTTAACTTAACTGATTTTCTTTCTATTGTAGTATTTGCAGGTCTGCTCTTTATTATTTATCAACATGCTTTTGATCAAGATAAATCACTAGAGTGGACTTTTAAAATTACAACAATTCTAGTGGGGTTGTTGGTATTCAGTAGTGTGGTGGTCAGAGGCTTGCACTATTACTGGGCAACACCGCTATGGGGCGCTGCAATTTGGACAAACGGAATAGTCCAGTTAAGTTTGACATTGCTTTGGGTCATTTTGGCATTTGTATTAACTACATTCTCAAGCCGTAAAATGATTCGTCAACTCTGGTTTGTAGGTGCTGCGCTTTTAGGTATTGTGGTATTAAAGTTGATTTTGCTTGACCTATCACAAAGTGCGACATTAACTCGAGTCATTTCGTTTATTGGGGCAGGTGGAGTAATGTTAATTATTGCTTATCTTGCGCCATTACCCCCGTCGTCTACCGCACAGAAGAATCAAGAGCCTAAGCTTTAGGCTCTCGTTTTAATTCTTTTTGATTGCTATATTGATCGATATCATCTTCAGCAAAACCAGTAGACGGTCGATCAATCAAGCCCATTTTAGGAACAGGAATTTCAATTCGGTTATCTAAAAATCCATTTCGGATTCGTTCTTGCATTTCATCCCGAACTTTTAAAGAGTTCTCTTGTCTACACCACATCGTGAATAAAAGCTCAATTGATGACTCCCTGAATGCGGTAACCGTAACTGCAGGTTTTGGATCATCCAGTACAAGTGGATAATGAGCTGCTACATTCAGTAGAACCTCACGGACTTTAATAATATCTTCGTGAAAGTTGATTGCGAGCGTAATTGGGATACGTCGTATCGGATATTTAGACAAGTTGTGTACAGGCGCACGAATAAGCTGTTCATTCGGCAAACGAATATAGACATTGTCGAGTGTAAGTAATTTTACCGAAAGCAAATCAATTGAAATGACTTCGCCTTCAATTGTATTACCACGAATGAGAGTAATCTGGATCGTATCACCGACTTCAAATGAACCCTCACCAATCAAAAATAAACCACTAATCAAGTTACTGGCAGATGTTTGCGATGCAAAACCGAGTGCTACAGTTAAAATCCCTGCTGCACCGAGGAATACACTAAGTTTGAACCCAGCTTCTTTCAAACTCGTCATGATGAAGAGTAAGAAAATGAAATAAAAAATACCACGGCGCCATACAAGGCGTTGGTGAGCATTAAAACGTGAGCCAATGGTTCTAATAAACGTATTGGAAATAATACGGGCAAGAACAAAGCCAATGAAACACAGTACAACAGCGACTAAAATTTCACTAATACGTTCGGTATTGATATTGGTAAATATGCTTTTGAGGCTATCAGCGATATCTTTTGGAATATTTGAATCAGCCATATAAACCTCTTAAAAGAATGAATCAAACATATTGAATAATGCTCCACCAGGTGAACGTGGTGGGTGAACATAGGTCACTTCACCAGCAAGAGGTGGCGTACGATTTTCAATACGAATACGTGCCGGACGATCAGAACCCTCATAATAAACTTTAATTTGTGAAGTCCATAAACGACCTGTACTTTCACTATAAAAAAGAGGAAGGGCGGTAACTGGCACATTCATACGATCAAAGCGTAATTGATGATTACTTGTGTTGTGAAAGTCGATTGGAGTAACAGCACGGAAAGCGCGTGGTGTTAATAGATTCAAATCAGTACGGCCATCCACGGAAGTGGCATAACAGATTTCACCTTGCTGTGCATTAGGACCAAACCACGTATCTTTAGGCTGAATCACGGGAATCTCAAACAAAGGTTCATGCTGACTTTCAACTAAACCGGCAATCCAGAGAGGAGTACTAATATAAAGAGTCCCACGTTGACCTGCTGGAATATAAATCGGATCAACAGGTTTAATAACCACAGAACGATCTGCCAGACGTGGCATAAGTAAAAATTCTGAATTGGTCTTTCGAAACATATACCGTTCGACTTGAACATTATGTGGAAAAGCAAAATGTGGGTCGGCAACTGGATGCCAATCTTGCTCATTATCATCTTGAAGAGAAGGACGATAATATTCGATACGCCATTCTTTTATGCCACGCGTTAAACGAAAGAGCATTGAACCGAATTGCCATGCTTTGGATTGGTTAATTTCAAAGTGCTGTTCACCCCACCATTTTAAAGAATTTTGGGGGTGAGGCTGATATTCATTATTTTCAAACAAGACGTAAAATTCCTCTACCGAGTTGTTAAACAGACTTCACGCTGTAATCTGCTTAGAGTACACTCAAAATCATCTTACTCATCATTATAAATTGTGATGCAAATATTGAAACAAATACAAGTTCCATATAGTTTTGCCAAGCGTCATGGTGTTTTATTTCGTTATGACGGTGATCAAGTTTTTATTGTTAGACGTCAAAATACAGAAAAAATTGCATTGCAGGAAGCAAGACGAATTTTGGGGAAGCCTGCACATTATCAGTTATGTACTGAACAAGAGTTTAATAGCCTATTAAGTACGAGTTATGCGGGGGACACAGGTGAATCACAACAAGTTGCGGCAGGTTTAGAAGACCACCCAGATTTATTGAGCTTGGCCGATCAGGTACCTGAAACAGAAGATTTAATGGATCAAGAGGATGACGCACCTATTGTGCGTCTGATCAATGCACTTCTATCAGAAGCAATCCGTGTAGGCGCTTCAGACATTCATATTGAAGCTTTTGAAAAAAAATTATCTGTACGTTTACGGGTAGATGGTCAATTACGCGAGATTGTACAGCCTCGCCGTGAACTGGCCCCGTTACTTGTTTCGCGTATTAAAGTTATGGCGAAACTCGATATTGCCGAAAAGCGTGTACCGCAAGATGGACGTATTTCTTTGCGTCTTGCTGGCCGTGAAGTTGATGTCCGTGTTTCAACTTTACCATCGTCACATGGTGAAAGGGTTGTTATGCGTTTGCTCGATAAACAAGCGGGTCGACTCAATATGACTCACTTGGGTTTAATGGCAAGTGACTATGAACGTTTAACTCAATTGGTGCATCGTCCACACGGTATTATTTTAGTCACAGGACCTACTGGTTCGGGGAAAACGACGACTTTATATGCTGCCTTATCAGATCTAAATGACAATACCCGTAACATCTTAACAGCCGAAGATCCAATTGAATATCAGCTTGAAGGTATTGGCCAAACTCAAGTGAATACCAAAGTGGATATGACTTTTGCTCGAGCTTTAAAGGCAATGTTACGTCAAGATCCAGATGTGGTCATGGTCGGTGAGATTCGTGATTTAGAAACTGCTGAAATTGCGGTGCAGGCATCTTTAACAGGTCATTTGGTGTTATCAACACTACATACCAATACTGCTATTGGTGCAGTGACTCGACTTAAAGATATGGGGATTGAACCCTTCTTATTATCAAGTTCTTTAATTGGGGTCGTTGCTCAGCGTTTGGTTCGTACCTTATGTCCACATTGTATGACATGGCGTGAAGCCGATACTTTTGAAAAGCAGGTTTTTCAGCATATTTCGCATGAGCCAACTTTAAAGATACCAGAAGCTCAAGGGTGTGATCAGTGTTCTCATTTAGGGTTTAATGGCCGTACGGCTATTTATGAAATTGTACCTATTGATGAACCGATGCGTCGTCTCATTCATGGTAATGCGGCTGAATATGAATTAGAAAATCATGCTCGTGAGTATTCAGGTTCTATTCGTGATGATGGCTTACGTAAGGTACTTTCAGGTAAAACCACACTTGAAGAAGTATTGCGTGTTACGAATGAAGCAAGTGAAGCATAATCTGTAAGATATAAAAATGCCCGAGTTAAATCGGGCATTTTTGAAATAACAAAACTTATTCAGTCACAATATTAAAAGTCACATCAATATTATTGCGAGTCGCATTTGAATATGGGCAAACAATATGAGCTGCAGCAACTAACTTCTCAGCTTCTTCACGGTCCATACCAATTAAGTAAACATTTAACGTTACTTCAATACTAAAACCTGTAGGAATTGGACCAATACCAACTTCACCTTCAACATAAGCATCTTTGCTAATATTAAATTTATCGCGGTTTGCAACGAATTTTAAAGCACCCAAAAAGCACGCTGAGTAACCAGCTGCAAATAATTGTTCTGGGTTAGTTACAGCACCACCAGCGCCGCCCATTTCTTTAGGCACACCAAGTTGTACGTCTAACACACCGTCTGATGAAGTTGCACGACCATCACGGCCACCAGTTGCTTTAGCTTTTGCACGATACACAACTTTTTCTAAAGACATCTTATAATTCCTAAATTAAATTGAATACAAATATATCGTACACGACTTAATTATTTTGACAAGCCAAAATTGTAAAAAAATGGGTGATTATTTAGCTATATTTGTACGAAGTTGTGTCAGCTGATCTTTCAGATCAAGTAGGGTGGTCATGTCACAAGAACTTGCTTCTAAAATATGAGCAGGAATATTTACGGCTTGTTCTTTAAGTATTTTCCCTTTTTCACTTAGGGTAATAATCACTTGGCGTTCATCTTCTTTTGAACGCGTGCGATTCACAAGTTGCATTGCTTCTAATTTTTTTAAAATGGGAGTTAAGGTAGAAGATTCTAAAAATAGTTTGTTGCCAATTTCTGAAACGGTAACCTCATCTTTTTCCCATAGAACCAACATCACCAAATATTGAGGATAAGTAATGCCTAATGGAGTCAAAAGTTTTCGATAAAGCTGATTAAGCGCTAAATTTGTTGAGTAAATGAGGAAACATAATTGATTCTCAAGCTTTAAATTTTGACAGTCTTGGTCCATATATTCCTCAGAAAACTAAAAGATGCTTTTCTAGTATATCGCTTTATGTCTGATTTCTTAAATGCTCATAATTCTGAGCTATCGATAAAAATGAGATAACGCAAAAAAAAAGAGTAATCGAAAGATTACTCTATAACTTTAAAATATGAACTTGAAACAGTTACCAGAGATCGGCAATTTTCTTCATTAAACGAGCACGGTATTTTGCAGTTGGGTTGTTTTCATTACGTTGCTGTTCTTGTTCATAGAAATCTTGCCAAGCTGTGATCATTTCTAAGGTTGTTCCTTGTTTTTTAATCATAGAAACATCAGCAGGTTGAATATTTTCTAAACGTTGCCTTGCGCCTTCAGCACCCGTTCCCCAGCCAATAATCCGCTGACCAAAAGCAGGTAGAGGAATATTTTTTGGAGTAGGTGGAAGAACATCTTGTTTAAGCTGCAAATTTGGAGAAACAAAATGATTCGTTGCACCAAACTCAGCTGCATAACAGTGAATATTTGCCCCTAAGCAAAAAATGCTAAATAAGTATTTCCACATGAATAATTAAGCTTTTAATAGTGAATTAATTTACGATGCGTCATTAAAGGCATTGATGTACGAACAAGCTCTTGAGCAGATAAATCAAAAGGTACAGTAATTAAACCATTGCCTTCATATTCAATCATACTTAAAACTTGTCCACGGCTATCAGTTGCTCCTGCATGTCCCCACGTTTGACGTTTTTCCCCATGCCAACCTTGTTGCGCTGCTCCTAGAACATAACATTGACTATCCATTGCACGTGCTTGTAACAAAAGCTGCCAGTGCATTTGTCCTGTTGTATAGGTAAATGCTGCTGGAGCAGTCAATAAATGAGCGCCTTGTTGTCTGAGAGTTAAAGCTAACTCAGGAAAACGCAAGTCATAACATACCATTAGCCCAATATTGCCAAAAGGGGTAGATGTGACTACAACGTCTGTTCCAGATTCAAAAAAACGGGATTCTTGATATCCACCAACTGCATCGCCAACTTGCACATCGAATAAATGTATTTTGTCGTAGCGCGCTTCTGTACCTTCAGGACTGATACATAAGCTTACTGTGCGCACGCGACCATCTTGTATGATAGAGCCATCTGGACGGAATGGGCATGGTAAAGTGCCTGCAACAATCCAGATTTGATATTGATGCGCAAGTTTCTCAAGTCTTTGCTGAATTGATTCAAATTGCTCAGCTGTTTCACGCTGTTTGCCAGCAGCGAAACATACAAAGTTTTCGGGGAAAACAATTAAGCTGGCATTTTGAGCACTGCTTTGCTGAATCAATGACTCGATTATTTGAAAGTTGCTTTCAATGTCATCTTGAGAATTCATTTGAACAACTGAAACAAGAGTCATATACAAATCCAGATTAGCAATAAAATTTAGGCATTTTGCTTATCAGATACTTGTTCAAGCGTGTCTTGTTCTTTCTGCAATTGCTTAACAAGTGGCTCAAACATATTCTGATTATTTGCATTGAGTTTCATCAATGTCTTATGTGCATCCAGAACAGTTCTTAGCATCGCATTATGAGTAATGTGTTCATCCGTTAACGTTAGAGTGCAAACACTAGGATCACCACAATAATTCAGAATGACAAAAACCTGCCCTAGCCCCATGCTGTTGGCTAAGGTTGTGATATCTGGATTGGTAGATAGCATCACAGCTTGAATATGATGAGTCTGTTTAAGTTTTAAACCTAGCTTGGCTAGGATACCTAATACAGTACTATCAATAAATGTTGTTTGGGTTAAATCAACGATTGCACCAACAACATTCTCTTGCTGTTCAATTCTGTTTAAAAGTTTGTCTAGACTTATACAAGAATGGGCTCGCACTTCACCAATAAGTTTGAAAATATGCGTTCCATTTAAGCTTGCATATTCAACATGACCTGTTGACATATAAATGCCATTTTCAGAGAAGGATAGAAAAATTATCACATAGTGCCATCTCAGACTCAAGAGTCCTTAAGTCGTATATTTTTTAATTGATTGATTTTTAAATTAATTCATTCGACAAAGACTAAAGATGGCAATGTCATCAGCAACATGATCAGGGGCTTGGAATGATTGATTTTGCAAATGTTGGACCAATTGTTGAAATTGATCATTCAATCCACCATCAAATGGTTCTAGTGCTCCATCTGAACAAACAATGAAACGCGCATGACGATTTAATGTACATACATGTTCTTCAACTTCCAATTCGTCAGTTAAGCCCAGAGGAAAGCTACTAGTCGTTAAAATTTTTGGAGGTTGATTAGGTTCAAAAATAATTGGAGGAGGGTAGTGACCTGCACTAGACCAGCGAAGATTATGCGTTTCAAGATTTAAAATACCGACCACGATTGTAATATGTTTTTCAATATTCTCTTGAACGAGCATTCCATTTAATTTTTTGATCAACTGTCGCGGTGTTTTTGAACGGCCATGAAATGCAGCCATCCATGAAGTCAATAAACTGCTTGTGACACCGTGTCCCGATACATCGGCAAGATAAAATAAAACTTCTTTATCATTTAATTTCCAATAATCATACCAGTCCCCTGATAGATAAGCGGAAGGTTGAAAAAAAGTTTCAACTTCATAATTTAATAAATCAATAGGATTTGGTAATAATCGTTTTTGTAATTCTGCTGCCGAAGGTAAGTCACGGCTATCTTGATTACGTTTATATTGAGCATCAATTCTGGTTAATGCTTTATTTAAATCTTGAGGTAACTGATTCCATACCCATCCAGCAAGAGCACCTGCTTCCCATGCCTGAGCTAAAGCACTACCTTCATGTTCAAAAGCGATCACAATTGTAGGCAAACGCCATTTATGAGTCAGGAAATCTTGTACATCTGCAATTGCAATAATTGTTGGGTCATATAAATCGAGATCATCTATGTGAATGACTTGTAAGTCTGGTAATGCATCCAGAGCTTGCTCTAATAAAGGGATAGAGCGGGTCGGTTTAATAAAATACATAGAAGATATGGTAGTCCTTTTACAAGATCACTTTATCCATCATAGAGGATGTATGATCAAAATCAAGGTATTGCCTTTTTATATAAAGAGCACAATACCTTGATTTCTTCTTTAATTATTTTTTAGTTTTAATATGACTGTCGTCTGGAACATCTTCAGATTCGTCATCATCAATGAAAGATACATCTGCTGAATTACCTTTTTTCTCAGCAATCTGGAATGCCTTACGTTGGAGATATAAATCGCGAATCATCGCATATTGATCACCTTGTATGGTTTGATCCAAATCTAGATATTGAGCACGTGTATCAATGGCCTGTAACACATTGGTTGACCAGTAAAGACCATCTTGATTATCCATAATATACTTTTGTGGGCGAGCCTGAGAATCTACAGCTAAGCCAATACCATCACGTAATGTACTTGGTCCAAAGAAAGGCAACATCAAAAATGGTCCAGAAGGAACGCCATAGTAACCAAGAGTGACACCAAAGCTTTCATCTTCAGGCGGAAGACCTAAGCGACTAGCAGGGTCAGCTAAACCTAAAGTTGTTAATGTATTAACAGTAAATCGACCAAGTGTCTTTGCAGCACGTCCAGGGCGTCCTTGAATTAACTGGTTAACAGCATTCCATGGCTCTCCAAGATTTTTGCGGAACTGGCGATAAGAGCCACGCACATCTTCTGGAGTTTTCTCATTATATTGAACTGCAACGGGGCGAAGAATATTGCGGTCTAACATGTCATTAAAAGAATAAATCGGACGGTTTAATGACTGTAATGGGTCTTTTACTGTATCTGGTTGAGCGGCATTTGCATTGATTTTTAAATCTTTAGCTTTTAGGCCTTTCAAATCTTTAATAATTTGTGAACGGGGGCGGCCCTGCTGAGCCTCTGTAGAAGTAGCATCTTCCGAACTAGCGGCAGATTCTTCAGTAAGATTTTCTTGAGCGTGTGCTGAGGTATAAAGACCCACAGTTAATAAGCTCGATAATAGTAAATTAGAATAATTCATATAATTCCTTAACCGCTAGCCAGGCTCTGTTCAATATGCAGTTGGATAGAGATATATTTTAATACAAAAGCGATAAGCTATTATCAATGTAAAATTGGTCAAATAATATAGAAAAATGACTAAAAAGCCTAAAAATTGATCGGTTGAATGATAAAGTTTGAGAAAGGGCTTGCAACTGGATCTTAATGGTCTATAATGCACATCCATCGGCGGTGATGCAGATAGAAACTTGTTGAAAAACAGTTACTTGGAATTAAGTTGGTTACTTTAAGTGATGAATTTGATGAGAAGTTGGTTTTGAGAATAAGTTTTAAAAATATCGAAATTACCTGTTGACTTTTAAGAGATTAAGAGTAATATAGCCGACCTAGCTTGCTGGTGACGAACCAGGAAGAAGATCATTAAGAGAATTGAAGAACAACTTGTGTGGATTTTTACTGATTGATTAATCGAAATAATTTTCATTGATTGATTGGTTTAAATTACTCGAAGTTTATTTGAGCGAAATTTAAGTCAGTAATTGA
>NZ_JBIUCP010000015.1:0-70836 GCF_044538765.1 Acinetobacter sp. ABJ-A23_2 | reverse complement strand
ATGATAAACTATAAAAAATGATGGTAAAATTTAACTAATGAAATTTTATCATTTTTTATTAAATCTAATAAAAAAGTGATTAAAATTACCGGAAATTTCTATAAAAAGTGGTATAGACCATACAAAAACACATAATTGAGAAATCCATCGAATTTTGAATTGTTAATAGATATTTAAAATGAAATTAATATCAGTATTTTTGTTGTTTTTTTGTATGATGCGCGGACAGTAGAGTAAAAAAATGACGCTTTGAAAAAACAGTCGAAAAAGCTAGTGATTGGATTGGGGAAGGCTAGTTTTTACATCTATTAATTCTTATTGGCGTAATGTAAAAAGGTTTTCAATCATGAAAAAATCTCTCATCGGTTTATCAGCAATTGCTATGGGTTTAATGTCTATCAATGCCGCAAATGCTGCAACGGCTACTGGTACATTAACTGTTAAGGCTACAATTACAAATAGTTGTGTACTCAATACTTCAGCTACAGGTACAACTGCTAATGCAGTTTTAGATTTTGGTACTTTAAGTTCTCTTGCTAGCAACGTAGATGCAGACACGACTACTACAGGTGGTACTGCAATTAAAGTTCTATGTAACAACACTGTGCCATGGACTTTGGCTTTTGATGCAGGCAAAAATGCTCAAACTACTCAACGCCGTATGATTGGCGGTGCAACAAGTAACGAATATATTCCTTATAACCTTTTCTCTGACACTAACCGTGCAACAGCAATCGGTATTTCAACAACAGCATACAGCGGTACAGGTACGGGTGCGGTACAAACAGTGAACGTATACGGTCGTATTCCTGCTGGTTCAGTTTTACCGAGTGCAGGTAGTTATGTTGACACAGTAACTGTGACTGTAACTTATTAATTTAAAAATAAGTTCAATTCGCTGTTGTCGCTAGCTCTTGTTTGAAAGAGCTAGCTTAATTTGAGAAAAGTTGTTCTGGGCAAGTTATGAGAAAAAATATCTTTGTTGTTACAAGTTTATTATTATTTTTGCCTAGTATGCTAAATGCTGCCTCAATACGTCTTTCTCCCGTAAACGTGGAAATATTGAGTGAACAAACAGCATCCTCAATTAGTTTGTATAATCAGTCAAATGAAAGTGCTGATTTACAAGTGCGTATATTTGAATGGACTCAAAATGCCGGGCAAGATCAATTAATACCTACAGATGATATTGCAATTAGCCCACCTTTTTTAAAATTACAACCGAATGACTCTTATAATTTACGGGTAGTGAGAATTAAGCCAGAGCCTATTTCTGGTGAAAAAACCTATCGTATTATTATTGATGAATTACCAAAGCCTATTGATAGCCGCAAAGCGTCTCAAGGTGTAAATGTATTGCTTCGCTCATCATTGCCTGTGTTTGTAGTCAATAAAGATGCAATTACGAAACTGAATTGGTCTATACAACAAGAACAAGATAATGCTTACCTTACGATAAGTAATGTTGGCAATCGCCATGCACTTTTAAATAATTTAATACTTGTCGATACGACTGCAAATAAAAGTTATCCGATTAAAGTAAATACTGTAAATGGTTATATTCTTTCCGGAAAATCAAGAAACTATAACATTAGCCCAGATTTTAAATTCCAAGCTAGTCATAAATATAATATTTCACTGAATATTAACGGTAAGCAAGCATCTCTATAAAGAGGCACATATGAAATATCTCGTAAGTGCTTTATGTGTTATGTACTTGCCGGTTCATGCTTTTGCTGAATCATTGCAAGATAGCACCAATGCAGCTTTACCAAGCATTCCGGAAGTTGCAAATTCTTCTTATCAGGGTTCTAGTTCTGATAAAGGATATGTACAGCTATTTTTAAATATTTCTGTTAACTCAAATACTTCTACGGACTTAATCTCGGTACGTCAGAATCAAGATAAAAAGTTATATGTTCGCGCTCGTGACTTAAAAGTTTTAAGGCTAAAAATGGATGAGCATGTCCCTGATAGCCAATGGGTGTGTATTAATGAACTTAAAGGAATCCAGTTTAAGTATCTGGAAAATGAGCAGTCTCTAAACTTACAAGTTCCTTCAAGCATGTTAACGGACTACTCAGTTGACTTAACTGGTCAACAGATCACTAGCTCTAGTCTGCTAAAAATGAAACCCTTAAATGCTGCACTTCTGAACTACAGCCTGTATCACACCATTACTAATGATGAGAGTATTTTTTCTGGTTCGGCTGAAGGGATTTTTAACAGTGCCATCGGTAATTTTTCATCAGGTGTTTTATACAACGGTAGTAATGAAAATAGTTATAGCCATGAAAAATGGGTACGACTGGAAACTAAGTGGCAATATGTAGACCCTGAAAAAGTCAGGATCTACACTCTAGGTGACTTTATTTCCAATAGCTCTGACTGGGGCAGTAGTGTACGTCTTGCCGGTTTGCAGTGGTCGAGTGCCTATACCCAGCGTGGTGATATTGTTACCTCGGCATTACCGCAGTTTTCTGGTTCAGCGGCACTGCCTTCAACACTAGACTTATACGTTAACCAGCAAAAGATTTATTCAGGCCTTGTTCCTTCAGGCCCTTTTGATATTAAACAGCTGCCGTTTATTTCAGGAAATGAAGTCACGCTGGTGACCACCGATGCGACAGGTCAGCAAACTATTACTAAAAAACCTTACTATTTTTCATCGAAGATTCTGGCAAAAGGTATAAATGAGTTTTCAGTGGATGTTGGGGTTCCACGCTACAACTATGGGCTTTACTCAAACGATTATGATGATGCCACCTTTGCATCGGGTGCGATTCGATATGGTTATAGTAATTCACTCACCTTAAGCGGTGGTGCAGAGACTTCCACAGATGGTCTTTCCAACGTGGGAACAGGCTTTGCCAAGAATGTTTTTGGTGTTGGAGTGATTAATGCCGACATTGCAGCAAGCCAGTATAAGGATGAGAACGGCTATTCTGCCTTGCTTGGTTTAGAAGGGCGTATTAGTAAGAATATTTCGTTTAATACCAGTTACCGTAAAGTATTTGATAACTATTTTGACTTGGCCCGTGTGTCTCAAATTCGATATTTAAAAGAAAACCAGATTACTTCTGAGCCACAAAATTATTTGAGCTACAGTGCACTAGCAGATGAAATATTTAGGGCAGGGATTAACTATAACTTTTATACAGGCTATGGTGTTTATGTTGGTTATAACCAGATCAAGTACAGTGATAACTCCTATAAGTTGCTATCTGCCAACTTAAGTGGAAGTTTGAACAAGAACTGGGGCTTTTATAGTTCAGCTTATAAAGATTATGAAAACCATAAGGACTATGGCATTTACTTTGCGCTTCGCTATACGCCATCTACCAGAGTGAATGCGATTACAAGTTTCTCTAATGACAGCGGTAAAACGACCCACAGACAAGAAATAAATGGATTTACCGATCCACAGATTGGTTCATTTGGATGGGGTGGTTATGTTGAGCGGGATCAAGATGCACATACTAACAATGTATCGATCTATGGCTCTTATCGCGCACGGGCTGCATACCTAACAGGTCGTTATAACCGAATTGGAGACAATGACCAAGTTGCACTTTCAGCAACAGGATCACTTGTTGCAGCGGCAGGACGTATTTTTGCGGCCAATGAAATTGGAGATGGTTATGCTGTTGTTACCAATGCCGGACCGCAAAGCCAGATTATCAATGGTGGGGTAAATTTAGGAGAGACTGATAAGTCTGGAAGATTCTTAATCGCGAACTTAAGACCGTATCAATCCCATCATATCTATCTAGATCCATCTTATTTACCATTGGAATGGGATGTGACAACGACCAACCGAACAGCACTTGTGGCCTATCGCCAAGGAACTTTAGTTGACTTTGGTGCTCATCGAGTTGTTTCAGGATTAGTCAAAGTTGTAGATAAAAATAACTCGCCATTATTACCGGGTTATAGCGTCCGAATTAATGGGCAACAAGATACCGTAGTGGGCTATGATGGTGAGGTCTTTGTTCCAAACCTATTAAAGCAAAATAAACTTGAAATAGACCTTCTTGATCATGGTTCATGTCAAGTTAATTTCACTTACGAAAGTCAGCAATACAGTGCTAAAAAATTGGGGCCTTATGTATGTCAATAAGTATTGTAAGTCATAGTTCCTGCATGCTAGCCAAAAAGTTTTCATCTGCTTTAAAGTATGTTTTAGCTAGTTTACTGTTATTTGTGCTTTATGCATTTTTTTGTTCAGCACATGCTGCCTGCGCGGTAACTGGAACCACAAATAGTACTTATAATTATACAGCAGCAACGATTAATAGTGATGCTACCATTACTTATACTGGAACTATTCGGTGTACGAACGTTGGGAGTACTGCTCAAATATCAAGATATATGTGCATGAAGACAGTATTTACTGGAGCAACTACTTCAAATAGTAATGTTTCATTACCTTATACGGTTATTGCGACTGTAGGTGGAGCAGGTTCTTCTACTGCAAATCAAACTTCAAACTTTTGGTATGGTCCTGTTACTACGGTGGCACCAAATAATATTTTTAGTTACTCAGTAAGTATTAAAGTTCCAGCAAGATCGGGCTCTTTAACAGCCTATCCGGTAGGGACTTATATTGGTTCCGTTCAAGTATTTTGGGACATGCAAGCAAATTCGAGCAGTGTATGTGAGGGTGATAGTGGCGGTGGCTGGGACTCGGGTAATATGACGATTACAGCTAACTATGTAGTACCAAGTTTCTGTCAGTTAGATTCCACATCAAATGTCGATTTTGGCAATATTAGTGATATTGGTACGACTAGCCGTGACTACATGGCTCAAGGTGCGATTAATGCAACTTGCAACAATGGAACACCTTATAGCATTTATTTGGGGGACGGTAATAATCGTATAAGCGGTGGATTTAGACGTATGACTAATGGAAGCAGTCAATATATTCCTTATCAGTTATACAAAGATTCTGCTTATAGCACAGTGTGGGATGCTACAGGTGGCATAACAGCGGTGGGTGGTTCTGGAGGAGTATCAAAGACAGGATCTGGCACTAGTCAAATTTCAAATGTATATGGAAAAATTCCGCAAGGAACCGCTATTTCAAGTACGCCTGGTAACTATTCCGATAGCATAGTTGTTACAGTGACTTATTAATTATTTGCCAACTCACTATTTATTTAAAGTAAGAGTGAGTTGGCAAGTATCATGGGTTTTTAGTTGGTTTTAGAGAGCTTTGTTTTCGTATTAGCAATATAAAGAGTGTGATCAATAAGCTGAATCCCAAAATGGGCAAACTCACTCCTAAAATAATAAGTGTAAGTGCTGTGATTATTTTTTGTTGATCGCTTGCACGCTTCCATACCAATAAAGTTTGGCTAACAAAATGGCTAGTCGTAAGTTTTAAATTAGATGTTTTAAACCAAGCTTTATATGCATAAATAATCATGACGCATAGCCCAAGTGCATATAAAGCCAGTATAAGCTGATTGACCCAACCGAATAACACGCCAATATGAGCATCGACTCCCCAGCGTGTAAGCTTTGCAAATAATGAATAATCTTTAAAAGCTAATTTATCGATGACTTTTTGTTGGTGTATATCAATAGCCACACTATCTGCTTGTGTTGGCCATCTGCGCTGTAGTTCAGTAACAGTCCAAGCCTGATTTGCATCAACTGGTGGTTTGATTTGTATTTGGGCTGAATGAATTCCATTTGCTCTAGCAATTGCTAATGCAGAGTCAAATTCAGTTGGCATGATTTCTATATTCGAAGTTTCCATGACCATGTCATGATGTTCTTTATGCTCATCATGAGACATTTTTGGTAATGGCGCATTATTTAAAGTTGTGGCTAATGTTGGCGTTTGCCAATCTAACCATTGACGAGCAATACGAATATTATCACCGGCCCATTGGGACCATGTAAGACCCGTAATCGCAATGAACAATAAAAGTGGTAATAAGGTCAAGCCGATAGAACTATGCCACTTTAATAAACTATTTTTGTTTGATTGTCTGATTTTGAAGTTTTGACGACGCTTCCACCAACTATATAGGCCCGTTAGGGTTAAAATGCCCAGCCAGCTTGCAGCAAGTTCACTATAAAAACGTCCCCATTTTCCAAGTAATAAATTACTATGCAATTGATCTAAGAAGGTACGAAACGGTAGCACACCACTGGTTCCATATACAGCAAGTTGACCTTTTATAGAGAGTGTATAAGGGTCTACAAAAACAGCTTCATTATTTAAATGATGAGTTTTATCAGAAAAAATAACTCGTGTTGTTTGTATAGAACTTGGTGCTGGCCTAACTTCTGTAATTTGTGCAGACGCAGGCATAGCTTTTTTTGCTACTTCAACCTGTTGGCTTAGTGGGTAGGTATCTTTATTTAAAGGCTGAACATACAACGTATCTTTATAGATAGATTGTTCTATCTGAGGAGTAATTGCATATAGAAGGCCTGTAAACGCTGCAATAAATATAAATGGGGCAATAAAAATACCAGCATAAATATGTACAAGACGGAAAAGACTACGCCAAAAGCTAGGGGTACGAGGCATTTTGATGAGTATCAAACAAACTTTGGTGTGAAGTATATCTACTTTATTCTTAAATTTTAAAATAATTAAGGAATGAGGGTGTTTTGTATATCTAAGCAATTGTAAGAAAGGCTTTTTTAAATAAATAGATTAGAAGATAGAAGTAGGCTATTTTGACTACATTGAATTAGTGTCGAAAAATATATTCATTTATGGTTATGGGGCAAACTTAAGCCTTTGTTTGGGTGAGTATGAGAAATAATTTATAGATGATTAAATTTCTATTAAATTCATAGTTTATAATTGCATTTTATATAATTAAATAATTTATATAGCTATGAAAATTCATCATTTGCGAAGTGCAACTTTTATTATTGAAACTGGCCCTTATTTTATTTTAATTGATCCGATGTTGGGTGATAAAAGTTCGCTTCCTGCTTTTTCATATATCCGCTTTAAGGCTGAAAAGAATCCTTTAGTCGATTTACCTTTGAATGCCCAAGAATTATTAAACAAAGTTACCCATTGTTTAATTACCCATAGCCAAACTTTTGGAATAAAAGCATTTCAACATACTGATCATTTAGACCAAAAGGGTGAGGACTTTCTTGTTCAAAAGCAAATTCCTGTTTATTCCTTTCAAAATGATGTGTCGTATTTATCTAAATATGGGATAAATGTTCAGGGTGGTGTTGATTACTGGGAAGAAATCGAGTTTTTGGGAGGAAGATTAGTTGCCATACCAGCGCGTCATGGTCATGGCTGGATTAGTAAATTGATGGCGAATGGTTGTGGGTTTTATTTAGAATTGCCAAATGAACCTTCTTTATATATTAGTGGTGATACCGTACTGACCAATGATGTTAAAAATGCCTTGCTTAACTTTCAGCCTGATATTGCTGTAGTTGCTGCAGGACAAGCGCAAATGGATGCAGGGCAACCAATTCTTATGTCGACAGAAGAAGTGCGTGAATTTATAAAGCTTTCACCTAAACATGTGATTGCTAATCATCTTGAAGCCTTAAACCATTGTCCAGTAAAGCGGGAGGAGATAAAGCAAATTTCTATTGAAATGAATGCTATTCATCGTGTACAGATCCCTGAAGATGGACAAACACTTATTTATGAAAATTAAGACAAGATTTAATCAATATTTATTAAATGAAAATCTTGTATTTTCATATTTTCTATTATGAGTAGCGAATAACGCTATGAGTTTTTTATGTAAATGATAGAATTGCGACGGCCAGTAAGTAGTATCTATTTTGTCTAACTAATGAGCAGTCTACAAAATGTTTGAAATTAAATTTGTAGACTGTTGAACTACAAGTGAGGGTAAACGTAGATATACCTATGCAACCATTTAGAATTTCAGCCTATTGAAAATACAAAGGTTTATCACTTGTTCCCATCACTTACAATCCAAACCAGACTAGGTGGATTTTACTTTTTCTACTATTCCATCGTTGGCACATTCATGCCGTACTGGAATTTATATCTTCAAGACCAAGGGTTTAACTATCAGCAGATAGGTGTTTTATCATCTATTGCTATTGTGACACGTTTCTTTGCGCCTTTAGTTTGGGGTTGGATCGCAGATAAATCTGGTAAAAGAATGCTTCTGGTGCGGCTCGCAACTTGGATGGAAGCTTGCATATGGTTGGCTATATTTATAGTTCCTAATACCTTCCAATCTGTCGCTTTACTCATGCTTATTTTTAGCTTTTTCCAAAATGCAATTTTAGCTCAGTTTGAAGGGGTAACCTTATTTTGGTTGGGTGACCAAAGAGCAAAACTGTATGGCAAAATTCGAAAATGGGGATCGGTTGGGTTTATTGTAGGTGTGTTTACCATAGGTGCAATTTTAGAAATTATTCCAATTTCTATGTTGCCTATTTTATTGCTTATTATTGCTTCACTTGCATTTATTTGGGCTTTTACGATTCGTGAACCCGAGGAAGCTCCCACTTCGCAAAAGCATTTAGAGCCTTTATTACCCGTGTTGAAGCGTCCAGAAGTTGCTGCTTTTTTTACTATTGAATTTATTCTTCTTTTTTCACATGCACCTTTTTATAGCTTTTATAGCAATTTTTTAAAATCTTTAAATTACAGTACGACTGAAATTGGCTTTTTATGGGCAATGGGAGTGATGGCTGAAATTGTAATGTTTGCATTTGCTGCCACATTTTTTAAATATTTTTCTTGGCGAAGTCTTGTTGCCATATGTTTAGTTTTAACAAGTATACGCTGGTTATTGGTTGCCGTTTTTTCTCATTATTTTATAGGCCAGCTATTTGCACAGTGCTTACATGCTTTTAGTTTTGGCTTGTTTCACCTTATTGCAATGCGGCTTATTTTCCAAAACTTTTCAATCGGGCAACAAGGGCGTGGTCAAGCTTTCTACAGTACCATGTGGGGGCTTGGAGTGGCATCTGGAAGTATTTTGGCTGGACATTATTGGAAAATTCTTACTGGTGAACATATTTTTATGATCGCTGCTTTAGTCGTGCTTTTAGGGTTGTGCTTTGTATTTTGGCTCCCTAAACAAATTGAAAAACCTGCTTCTTAATTGAGAACATTACTAAAATTGTTAGCTATAGGTAGTTAAAGATAAAATTGTTTGAAGAGAAGTATCGGTTCGTTACTGTTGAAAAATATTGTTTTTATATGGTTATGAAGCAATGTTTTTCTAAAAAAATGTGCTAACTTAAACCCATGCGTTTAATGATTAATAAATCTATGAAAAATATTTATATTATGGGATTATTATTGGCTTTTTCTGGTTTTGCTATGGCTGAGACAGTGACTCAACAGCCAACAGAACAACCTGTTCGCACTGCAAGTAATCCTAACGCTATACGTATTGTTACTCGTCCTGAAATTATGGGATTGTGGGGAATGGAGATTCCAAATAATAAGAAATGTGTAGAGTACTATAACTTCCGTAGTAGTAATGATGTGGTGATTAAAAGCGGTGAAGAATGGTCATATGGTATTTATGAATACCAGCCATCGGATGACCCTAAAGAGCAGCTATCAGCTTTAGTGATGCAAATTAAATTTGATAATAATAAAGTCGATTGCTCTGGTCAGCAGCAAGATCAGACTGGTGATGTTTCCCAATATTTTGTGCAATGGAAAAATGACCATACCATCAATTTCTGTTCAACTGCTAAAGGTGAGCAATGTTTTGCAACACTACGTCGCATGTTGCCATAATTTGAAATGGATATAAAAAAGCCTCTTATGTAAGAGGCTTTTTTATTTGCATATTATGCAGTTTCAGCTTTCTTTTCTTCTTCCACTTTTTTCAACAAGTGTTTTTCAAGGTAATGGATGTCCATTGCCTGTTCACAGAAGTTTTTATCTTGCAAGATAAGATCTTTATGTAAAGGAATATTAGTTTTAATTCCTGTAAGGATCATTTCGTCTAACGCCTGACGCATACGAGCAAGCGAAGTTTCACGATCTTTACCATGAGAAATCAATTTTGCAATCATTGAATCGTAATAAGGTGGAATGCTGTATCCAGGATAGATATGAGAATCTAAACGAATACCAGCACCGCCTGGTGCATAGAAACTTTCAATTTTACCTGGTGAAGGTAAGAATGTTGTTGGATCTTCAGCATTGATACGACATTCAATAGCATGGCCACGCACTTCAATATCTTCTTGTTGAAGTTCTAAACCTAAACCAGCTGCAATACGTAATTGCTGCTCAATGATGTCAACACCAGTCACCATTTCAGTTACAGGATGTTCAACCTGAACACGAGTGTTCATTTCGATGAAGAAGAACTCACCGTCTTCGAATAAGAATTCGAATGTACCAGCACCACGGTATTGCATGAGCTGACATGCGTGAACACAAGCTTCTAAAATATCAGCACGTGCTTGTTCTGGTAGATTTGGAGCAGGAGCTTCTTCTAACACTTTTTGGTGACGACGTTGTAATGAACAGTCACGATCATATAAATGAATCGCATGGCCATTACCATCACCTAAAACTTGAACTTCGACATGGCGAGGTTTTTGTAAAAAGCGTTCCATATATACAGTATCATCGCCGAACCACATTTCTGCATCACGTTGAGCTGCTTGAACTGACTCAAGTAATGTATCTACGCGTTCAACAATACGCATACCACGACCACCACCACCAGCTGCCGCTTTAACAATAAGTGGGAAGCCGATTTCTTTAGCTTCAGCTAAAGCGTTGTGGATGGTTACTGCATGGTCACAACCAGGTACTGTAGGTACACCAGCTTTTTTCATTGCAACAATTGCAGAAACCTTGTTACCCATTAAACGAATATGTTCTGGGCGAGGGCCAATAAATGTGAAGCCTGAGCTTTCTACAATTTCAGCAAACTCGGCATTTTCCGAAAGGAAGCCATAGCCTGGATGAATTGCATCAGCACCAGTAATTTCTGCAGCAGTAATAATTGCTGGGATGTTTAAATAGCTGTCACTACTTGCACCCGGACCAATACATACTGCTTCATCAACGAAACGTAAATGCATCAAATCTTTATCAGCATCTGAATAGATACCGACAGTTTTGATTCCTAATGTTTTGCAAGCCCGGGTAATTCGTAAAGCGATTTCACCACGGTTTGCAATTAAAACTTTTTGCAACATAGTTATCCCCGAGGTATTACGCGCGATAACGGAATAAAGGTTGACCGAATTGGATCACATCACCGTTTTTCACTAAAATTTCTTCAATCACGCCGCTTTGAGTTGCTTCAATCGGGTTCATGATTTTCATTGCTTCGATAATACCCAAAGTCTCACCAGCAGATACAGTTTGACCTACTTTAACAAATGGTGCTTCGCCTGGGCTTGGAGCAGCATAGAACACACCAACCATAGGAGAGGTTTCAACTGCTCCGCGTGGAGTTTTTGCAGCAGGTGCTTCAGCAACAGGAGCTGCTGGAAGTGCTACACCAGCCGCAGCAACGACAGGATTGCGACGAGTTAAAGCGATCGATTGATCACCTTCTTTAACTTCAATCGCTTGCAAGTCAGACTCAATCATTAAATCGATGAGTTTTTTAATTTTGCGGATATCCATGGGCGACTATTCCTGAACTAGTTTGGGTTAGATGGTTGAATTTTTTCAATGGCGTAATCGAGTGCAAAGCTATAACCTTTTGCACCTAGACCACAAATCACGCCAATTGCTTTGTCTGATAAATAAGAGTGGTGTCTAAACGCTTCACGTGCGTGAACATTTGACAAATGTACTTCAATAAATGGAATGGCAACGCCAAGTAGGGCATCACGTAAAGCAACTGAAGTATGGGTAAGAGCAGCAGGGTTAATAATAATAAGTTTTACGCCTTCTGTTTGTGCCTGATGAATACGGTCAACAATGGCACCTTCCCAGTTGCTTTGAAAAGTATCTAGTGTAATAGAGGCTTGTTTAGCTTGAGCAATAAGTTGTTGGTTGATATTGTCTAGGGTAAGATGACCATATACTTCTGGTTCGCGTTTTCCCAGCAAATTCAAATTCGGTCCATGAATTACCAAAATGGTCGAACTCATTCAGATTGCTCCAGCTCTAAAGTTGCAAATAATCTTTGCAAGATGTCTGCAAAGTTTGCTTATTATGGCATATGTTTCTACAAGTTTTTTTATAATTTCTTTTAATTGTCGCAGAAAGGGTACACCAAATTCGGCTTATATATTGTAAATTTTGCGACGAATTAGCAATGTTAAAAAATGACAAAATTTCAAGTAATTTAATGGAGCTTATTTTAAACCGAATTGACAAAAACAGTTCATGTATTTTGTGTAACGACGGTATGGGCATCTTCAATTGTTAACATTTCATTCCAGCGAGTTAGATAGTTTTTTGAGCGATGGCATTGTTTCATTTGCCAAGATGGATTACGCGAGTGATACCCCACTTGTAAATAATGACTACCAAAACGCTTACGGACCGTCCCCAAAGTTTCCATCAATTGTTGTCTTTGATGAATAAGTTCCAGAGGCTGCCATAAATCATCAATGTGTTGTTGACGCGCGTGTAGACCACAAAATAATACTCCAATTTTTATATAACTTTTATTTTCTTTATATAAAACATCAATTTGCTGCATTGCTGCTTTTGTTAGTATGCATAAATCATCTGTTGCATAGTGAAGACCAATGGCCTGAGAAGTGGCTTTTTTATAAGGAGGTCTATCTGTTTTCTCATAAAGCATGACCTGAATGCAGGCACAAAGTTGTTCTTGTTTCATTAAACGGCGATGCGCTCGATTAAGATGAAAAATAAGTGCTTGTTTAATAATCTCAATGCTGGATAAAGCTTGAGCAAAACTTCGTGATGCTAAAATCCGTTTAGTTGGAATGGCAGGATCGTCAAGTTCAATACATGATTGGCCTTTTAGCTCACGAATAGTGCGTGCCATGACCACAGAAAATGCCTTTGCCATATGATGTTCATTGGCAAAAGTTAAGTCTAGGCAAGAGTACACTTCATAACTTTGTAGTTGTTTGACTAATTGATAGCCAATTCCCCAGACTTCTTTGACCGATGTCTGTTGCATGAGATCTTCCATAATTAATGGATCTAGGGTGATGAAATTACAGATTCCCTTAAAACTTTTAATTTTCTTAGCATAATGGTTGGCTAGTTTTGCTTGTGTTTTTGAATATCCAATTCCAATACAACAAGGTAGACCTAGCCATTGGAGGAGAGTCTTTCTCACCTCACTGCAGTAATCTGAGGTATCGATAGATTGAAGGTAAGGGGTGAGATGGATAAAGCATTCATCTATAGAGTAAGCTTCTATATCATCTGGAGAAAAAAATTGTCCCAGGACAGCAAAAAAACGACGGGACATCTCGGCATATAAAGTGTAATTGCTTGAATAAACTTCAACACCAGCTTCTAAAGCATCTTTCTCAATTTGAAACCACGGTACTCCCATCTTAATACCTAAAAGTTTTGCTTCTTCGCTACGTGAAACCACACAGCCATCGTTGTTAGATAAAACAACTACAGGTTTATCAATGAGTTTAGGGTTGAAAAGTCGTTCGCAGCTGACATAGCAATTATTGATATCAACCAGTGCATAAACTTCGCGGTGTGAGATTTCTCTCATTCTTTCATCCCCCAAATTCATCAACTCAAAATACATATTTTGAATTTGTAACATAATCAAGTTAACAAAATTATGGACAGATATCTAGGGGAGTTCTGGTTGTTCGTCGAAATTATGAAAAGGCTGTAAAAGGAATGAATTATCAGTTATTGATATGGAAATGTCTGAAAATGATAAGTTTTAATTAGTTATGATCGAAACCATAAGAGCTATATTTAATGGATGGGTTGAGTCCTTTAAATATAGTAATGCGTATAACGCATTTGTCTTATGGGTCTTTCAAGCTGTCTTTGTTATAAAAGACAGCTTTTTTTTATGATGATTTAAGTATTTCTTAGCTTGGCTTGATTGTAGCAATCGAGATTAATGCATTGAGCACTCAGTTCTATGATTTGAGCAGGGGATAAATGAAGTTTCTCCCATTTTTGCATTTGTTCAAATAGCCAATGGAAATCTTCAGGTTGTGGGGCAGCATTTTCTTTAACCAAGTGCTTTACAATATTTTGAATCATATAGTATTTATCGACATGTACTTCTTCAGAACAGTGAAAGCGGACAATTCCAAAATCGACCAACAACTTTAAGACAGGTGCAAAATCTTTTAAATTACTCAATTCCTTTTGAGCTTTCATAATTGCTGTGGTGAGTGCAATTAAAGTTTGAGGATGTTGTTCAGCCCACTCTTGAGTTACCGCGAGAACTTTATCTGCCACATTGGGAATAATGTCCTGACTTGAGCATACGATTTTACTTAAGCCTAAAAGTTCGCCTTGAGTATTCCACGGTTCCCCTACACAAAAACCATCAATCACATGGTTATCTAAAGCTTCGACCATATACGGTGGCGGAAGTGCTTTGAGTTTGAGCGTTTGAGCTATTCTAGAGTCTGCCAAAGCAAGCCATTCTCTTAAACAATAATGATGGATTGAATGTTTAAATACGTGGGCTAAGGATAGAGCATTATCTTCTTTAATGTAGCTCGTCACTTTTTGGGCGGTAGTTTGTGCATCATCATTGTTATTAATAGCCAGTTGATGAGTTAATTTCTGGCTTAAGCTTATAAAGGCACGGTTTTTACTTAAAATGAGAGGGGTTTGTAGTGCAATACCAATTTGGTCTGCACCCACGGCTGCTGCAGGCAGCATGGCTGATAAACAATGTGCGGCATCTAATAGCCCAAAAGCCAAACGGTCGCGTAGACTTGCCCATGATGCTTCTTTAACTAAAGTAACATCTAAACCGACTTCTTCGAAAAAACCTTGCTGTTTTGCCCAAAGCAATGCAAGACAATCAAGTAAAGGAATATAGCCGAGTTGCAATTGAGTCTTTTCTAATGTGCTCATTTATTCGTCCTTTAGTTGATCATTTAGTAGTTTTTGAGCGTCAAGTAAACGCCGTGCCATTTCCCCAATGGTTATACGGTGGCTCATGGCATTTTTTCTGAGAAGCTGAAAAGCTGTGTCTTCAGGTAAGCCATGCAGTT
This sequence comes from Acinetobacter sp. ABJ-A23_2, assembly GCF_044538765.1. Taxonomy (NCBI): domain Bacteria; kingdom Pseudomonadati; phylum Pseudomonadota; class Gammaproteobacteria; order Moraxellales; family Moraxellaceae; genus Acinetobacter; species Acinetobacter sp. ABJ-A23_2. The sequence goes on along the minus strand of NZ_JBIUCP010000015.1, from coordinate 55,707 downwards.
GCATGAGTAGTACTTTAGCCTTTTCAACATCTTTACGGTCTGCCAGTTTGGTTTGGGCTTCTTTTAAGTCACCTTCGAGCTTTTTATGTTTTTTATATTGCTCAATTGAGATCTCTAAAATGGTATGTAAGCGAGCAGGGTCTATGCCATCTACAATATAAGCGGTCACGCCTGCATCTATGGCTTGTTTGATGGTGTCTTTATCTGAATTTTTGGTGAACAGGACAGTGGGTAGGTCATAACTACTGACACAACTTTCAATAATATCTCGATGGGGATGATCCATATCGAGCAAGATGACATCGGCTTGTAAATCTTCAAGACGAAAAATATTTAAGTGGTCCAAAGTAAGGCAGGCCACCACTTCAAATTCATTTTCAAGCAGACTATTTTTTATATAGTCGGCTCGCGCATGATCATCATCGATAAGAGCTATTTTGAGTTTTGGCATAAGTTCAGAAAATCAGGCTAAGAAAATGCGCCAATTCGACGCGTTTTTTGTTAGGAAGTTTTAAGCAAGATTAGTGCCATCCAAAATTAAACCAAAAATTAGGATTAATTGACATTCTAGGAGGCCAAAAAGTTAGTTTGATCAATCTTGGTGCAAAAAAGTGATTCATTTTGTGACAAGACTTATTTTTATTTAAACCATTTAAGTGTAGAGCTTTGGTGCAAAGAGAATAGGTTATTATTTGAGGAAGAAAGATAGGAAAATTCTATCTTATTGAAAATAATTATAAAAAAATTGATTTTCGAATTTTATAACAATTGGCATGCAAAATGCTTAGTTAATTACAGGTCGAAGACGACCATAAGGTTTAAAGACGGCCAACGATGTCCGTTCTGATCGATTTTGTGAGTACAACCGTGCACACAAAGAAGTTACGTTCAGTCGGAGTGAAGGTCATGTCTTTATTTTTATTGCATAAAAAAGTTACATCTGAATTAACTAATTTTTCAGTTCCAGCGATGCGAGCCTTCTCTATGAGGGGGCTCGCTTTTTTTATTTCTTTTTTTGATTTTGCTGTGCATTGGGTGTCGTCAACGAGTGAAAAAAATTGGTTTCAAGCAGCTATACGCCTTGTGGGCTTGATTCATTTCTCGATAGAGCACAAAGCAAAAGAACAATGTCTATTTGAGAACGGAATAACGCAGCTTAAAAGCAACGTGATTTGAGGAGAAACACTATGAAATTGGTAATGATTGGTCATGGTATGGTGGGCCACAAATTCATCGAAACCATTTTAGAAAAAGCAGATGATGAACTGGAAATCACGATTCTCGCGGAAGAACCTCGTATCGCCTATGACCGCGTACATTTGACTGAATACTTCTCTGGGAAATCGGCAAAAGATTTATCTTTAGCACGTTTTGATTTTGCCGATGCGTATGGCATTGACCTGCGTTTAAATACTAAAGCAGTGGCGATTGATACGACTGCACAAACCGTAACAACCAGTCATGGTGATGTCATTAGCTATGACAAGTTGGTGCTGGCGACTGGTTCATATGCATTTGTTCCGCCAATTCCGGGTAATGACCGCGAGAACTGCTTTGTTTACCGTACCATTGAAGACCTAGACGCGATTCGTGCAGCGAGTCTTAATGCAAAAACAGGCGTAGTGATTGGTGGTGGTTTACTTGGACTTGAGGCAGCCAAAGCATTACGTGATTTAGATTTAGAAACACACGTTGTTGAGTTTGCACCACGTTTGATGGCAGTTCAAATTGATGACTTAGGGGGCAAGGTTTTACGCCGTAAAATTGAAGATTTAGGTGTAAAAGTCCATACACAAAAAGCGACTCAGTCTATTGAGTCTGGGGTAAATACCACTCATGTGATGAAGTTTGCCGACGGTAGTGAACTCGAAACTGATGTGATCTTATTCTCTGCGGGGATCCGCCCACGGGATGAATTAGCGCGCAACAGTGGGCTTGCGATTGGTGAGCGTGGCGGTATTGTAATTAATGATTATTGCCAAACATCGGATCAAAACATTTATGCCATTGGTGAATGTGCGCTTTGGCAAAATAAAATTTATGGCTTGGTTGCACCGGGCTATGACATGGCGCGTATTGCAGCAAAACACATTTTAGATGAAGAGTGTCACTGCTTCGCTGGCGCAGACATGAGCACCAAGTTGAAGTTGATGGGCGTTGATGTTGCTTCTGTTGGTGATGCACATGCTATGACCCCAGGTGCATTAAGCTATTTCTATGCAGATGAACATGCGCTGGTTTATAAAAAGATTGTTGTAAATGCCGACAAAACCAAGTTGCTTGGCGCGGTTTTAGTGGGCGATGCCAAAGAATACAACGACCTTTTACAAATGATGTTAAATGGTCTGGCTTTACCGGAAGTGCCTGAAAGTTTAATCATGCCGGGTTTTGAGCAATCAGCAGCAAAATCTGGTGGTAGCGGAGTCGATTTGCTGCCAGACAGCGCAACAATCTGTTCATGTAACAACGTATCAAAAGCGGACATCTGCCAAGCAATTAGTGATGGTTCGACCTCTTTAGGTGCATTAAAGAAATGCACCAAAGCAGCAACAGCATGTGGTGGTTGTGCACCATTAGTGACTCAAGTATTGAAGTCAGAGTTACAACGTCAAGGTGTGACTGTTAATAATCACATTTGCGAACACTTTCCTTACTCGCGTCAAGAGTTGTATCACTTGGTTCGTGTCAATGAAATCAAGACATTTGATGATTTGATTCATCAACATGGTCATGGTTTAGGTTGTGATATTTGTAAACCGGCAGCAGCAAATATTTTGGCATCTTGCTGGAATGATTTCGTACTTAAGCCAAGTCATGCAGGCTTACAAGACAGTAATGACTACTATTTGGGTAATATCCAAAAAGACGGTTCTTACTCGGTTGTACCGCGTATGGCAGGTGGTGAGGTGACTCCAGATGGTTTAATCGCGATTGGTCAAATTGCGAAGAAATATAACTTGTACACCAAAATTACTGGCGGTCAACGTGTTGACATGTTCGGAGCGCAAGTTCATGAGCTTCCATTCATTTGGGAGGAGCTGAATGCTGCGGGCTTCGAGTCTGGTCATGCCTATGGTAAGTCGTTGCGTACAGTGAAATCTTGTGTGGGTAGCACTTGGTGTCGTTACGGAGTAGACAATTCGGTTGGTTTGGCGATTGAACTTGAAAACCGCTACAAAGGTTTGCGTTCACCGCATAAATTGAAAATGGCAGTGTCTGGCTGTACACGTGAGTGTGCGGAAGCGCAAGGTAAAGATGTAGGCGTGATTGCCACTGAAAAGGGTTGGAACCTTTATGTGTGTGGTAACGGTGGTATGAAACCGCGTCATGCAGAATTACTCGCATCTGACCTCGATAAAGAAACACTTATTCGTTATATCGACCGTTTCTTTATGTTCTACATTCAAACGGCAGACCGTTTACAACGTACCAGTGTATGGCGTGACAACATGGAAGGCGGTCTAGACTACCTTAAATCTGTGATCGTTGATGACTCTCTTGGTTTAGCGGCCGAGCTTGAGCGCCGTATGGAACACATTATTGGTACATATCAAGACGAGTGGCGTACAGCTGTCGAAAACCCAGAAGTTCGTAAACGCTTCCAGACTTATATCAATGCAGGAGCAAATGAACAAGCTGATCCGCACATTCAATTTACAGCTGAACGTGGTCAAATCCGCCCATTAACTGAAGCTGAACGTTCAGAAGACCGTATTCCAATGGTTGAAGCATAAAGGAGAGTTTCTATGAATATTGTACAAGACAAAAATATGCTTCCTGATGATCAATGGATTGACGTTTGTGCACTCGATGATTTAACCCCAAACACGGGTGCGGGAGCGCTAGTGGGCGGCCAAGCGGTTGCAATCTTCCGTGTGGGGCATGAAAAACGTGTTTATGTACTGAGCAATAAAGATCCGTTTAGCCAAGCGAATGTGATGAGCCGCGGGATTATTGGTGATTTACAAGGCGAACGCGTCGTTGCATCACCAATTTATAAACAACATTTCAGTTTAGCTACGGGCCGTTGTTTAGAAGATAAAGACCAAAAATTGGCAGTTTATCCGAGCAAAATTGTTGATGGCCGTGTTTGGGTCAACGCGGTGCCGCAAAAAACTTATATTACCAATACAGGTGTATCACAAGACAAACTTAAACTGGTGCTGATCGGAAATGGTTTGGCAGGGATGCGTTGTCTGGAAGATTTACTCGATATGGCACCAGACCGTTATGAAGTTACGGTGATTGGTGAAGAACCATGGGGTAACTATAACCGTATTATGTTGTCTCCGGTTTTATCGGGTGAGAAAACCATTGAAGATATTATGTTGCATCCACCGAAGTGGTACGACGATAAAGGCATTAAATTTATTGCCGGTGATAAAGCCGTAAAAATTGATCGCCCGCGTAAAGTGGTTTACACCGAAAAAGGTCAGACAGTTGATTATGATCGTTTGATTCTGGCAACAGGCTCGGCACCATTTATTCCACCAGTTCAAGGTGTTGACCTAAAAGGCGTGTTAACTTTCCGCGATATTTATGACGTCAACACCATGATTGAATACTGCGGTTCAAAAACCAACGCCGTGGTGATTGGCGGTGGTTTACTTGGTTTAGAAGCAGCGTACGGTTTAAAACAACGCGGTATGAATGTCACAGTTCTACATTTGATGAACCGTATTATGGAACGTCAACTTGATGGGCGTGCAAGTCAATTACTTCGTCATAGTATTGAGCAAAAAGGCATTCATATTATTACCGAAGCCAATACAGAGGCGTTAATTGGTGATGAAAATGGTCATGTCAAACAAATCCGTTTGAAAGATGGCACGGTCTTAGATGCTGACCTTGTGGTATTTGCAGTAGGCATTCGTCCAAATATTGCTTTGGCGCAAAGTGCAGGATTACGTTGCAATCGTGGTGTATTAGTGAATGACACCATGCAAACATTTGACCCAAGTATTTACGCGGTGGGTGAGTGTATTGAACACCGTGGACAGACCTTTGGTTTAGTTGAGCCACTATGGGGGCAAGCTTTTATTTGCGCGACCCATTTGGCTGAACACGGCAGCTTAACTTTTAAAGCACCAACTGTGCCGACTCAGTTAAAAGTCAGTGGTGTCGATGTATTCTCTGCTGGTAATTTTGAACCGAAAGATGATTATGAAGACATTATTCTGAACGATGAAAAACGCCAGATTTATAAGCGTATTATCATTCAAAGCGATCGGGTAATCGGTGCAGTACTGTTCGGTGATACTGAAGATGGCATGTGGTATGCAGAGTTAATTGCAGATCAAACTCCTGTTTCTTCATTTAGAAATAAGCTGCTATTTGGTCGAGATTTTGCATTAAAAAATGCAGGCTAAATAGGGAAAGGAGCAGTTATGAATAGTATTCCAAGCGTTGAAATCGATAGCTCCGACCATGTTGCAAAAACAACTAAAACAACATGTCCATATTGCGGTGTAGGTTGTGGTGTTAGTGTAAACGTCCAACAAAAACCTCAAGGACCTCTGGTACAAGTTGAGGGGGATGCTGAGCATCCTTCCAACTTTGGACGCTTATGTATTAAAGGTAGCCGACTCGCGGATACATTGGGATTAGAAACACGTGTTTTACAACCAATGATGGGGCGCAAAGCTGATCGGGTGGTAACGACATGGGATGCGGCAATCAATAAAATTGCTGATAAATTCCAATCTTGTATCGATCAATATGGTCGTGACAGCATTGCATTTTATGTTTCAGGTCAGCTTTTGACTGAAGACTATTATGTGGTGAACAAGTTTGTAAAAGGTTATTTGGGCACTGCAAATATCGATACCAACTCACGTCTTTGTATGTCATCTGCGGTGGCAGGTCACAAACGTAGTTTCGGTGAGGATATTGTCCCTGCAAGTTATGAAGATTTTGAACATGCAGACATGGTGGTTTTGGTTGGTTCTAATACTGCATGGTGCCATCCTGTGCTATATCAGCGGATTATGCAGGCTAAAAGCCACAATCCAGATATGTTTGTGGTGGTTATTGATCCACGTTTTACCAGTACTTGTGAACAAGCGGATTTACATTTACCGATTTTACCGGGCCAAGATGTCGCATTGTTTAACGGACTATTCCAATATCTATATCAAAATGGTCATGCCGATCAGGCCTTTGTGGATGCCTATACTGAAGGTTTGCAAGAGGTTTTGATAAGCAGCGAGCCAGAAGCTAATGTGGAATATGTGGCAAAGCGTACAGGAATTGCACTCGATAAATTACAGCAATTCTTTGAGAAATTTGCGCAGACTGAGAAGGTAATCACGCTATTTTCAATGGGTGTGAATCAATCAAGTCAGGGCGTGAATAAAGCCAACAGCATTATTAACTGTCACTTACTAACAGGCAAAATTGGAAAGCTCGGCGCTGCACCATTTTCAATGACAGGCCAGCCCAATGCTATGGGTGGTCGAGAAGTGGGTGGCTTAGCCAACATGCTAGCGGCACACATGGACTTAGATAGCCCTTTACATCAAAAAGTAGTGCAAACCTTTTGGGACAGCCCATTTATTGCAACTCAAGCTGGCTTAAAAGCTGTTGATTTGTTCCGTGCTGTTGAAGCTGGAAAAATTAAAGCCATCTGGATTATGGCAACCAATCCGGTGGTAAGTTTACCAGATGCCGATCAGGTGAAACGTGCTTTAGAGAAATGCGAATTGGTTGTGGTGTCAGATATCTGTGCGGATACCGATACTACGGCTTACGCTGATGTGTTACTTCCAGCTTTAGGTTGGGGTGAAAAGGACGGTACAGTAACCAACTCCGAACGCCGTATTTCACGTCAACGTGCTTTTTTACCTGCGCCGGGTGAAGCAAAAGCGGATTGGTGGTCAGTGAGTCAAGTTGCGAAAAAATTAGGCTTTAAAGGTTTTGATTTTAATAGTGCTGTTGATATTTTTAATGAACATGCGGCTTTGTCAGCACAAGATAATGCGGACATCAATACACGTGAGCAAACTGATACGTTTCGTTATTTCAATTTAAAAGGTTTAATGAGCCTAAGTACTGCTGAGTATGACGCTCTACAACCAGTGCAATGGCCAGTCTGGAGTAAAAACCAGGACGCTAAAGCTGTTCAACAACTGTTTGGCAAGGGCCAGTTTAGTCACAAAAATACCAAGGCAAAATTGATTCCGATTGTTGCAATTAATCCGGTACATGCAATTTCAGAAGATTATCCGCTCATTTTGAATACGGGACGTATTCGTGATCAATGGCATACCATGACCCGTACTGGTTTGTCGCCAAATTTAACCAGTCATCGTGCTGAACCATTCTGTGAGATTCATCCGAGTGATGCATTGAAGTTTGGTGTACGTGATCAAGGCTTGGTAGAAGTTCGTTCGAAATGGGGCAGTTGTGTACTACGCGTGACATTCTCATCAGGTGACCGTCGTGGGCAAATTTTTGCACCGATTCACTGGACTGAACAGGTCGCATCCGACGCCCGTATTGGTAAAGTCGTTAATCCAGAAGTTGATGCAATTTCAGGTGAGCCCGAGTTCAAACATACGCCTGTAACCATTCAGCCGTTCTATACCACTTGGCAAGGCGTGCTCTATATTCGTGAAGGATACGATTCGCACATTCAAGAATCGCTACATCACTGTGCATGGTGGACCAAAGTCAAAATGGTGAAAACCAATCGCTATGAACTTGCAGACCGCCAAACTTTTAATGATACTCAAAAGAATCTGAAAAGCTTTTTGCCATTTGCTGATGAAACCTTTGAATGGTTAAGCATAGAAGATATTTCTTCACAGCTGAGCCATAGCGTTATTTTGAAAGATGGCATTGTAATTGCAAGTCTATATATTGCACCGCCAGATTTATTGCCAGACCGTGACTGGGTAGCAAGTCTGTTTAAACGAGAACGTTTGAGCGCCTTGCACCGTAAAGCTTTACTAGCAGGTATGCCAATGTCGGCTACCAATAATGATGGGCCTTTGGTGTGTAGTTGTTTTAAAGTAGGTAAGAATAAAATTATCGAAGCAATAAAAACACAAAACATTACTCATGAAAAACAGGTCACTGCTTGTTTAAAAGCTGGTGGCAATTGTGGATCATGTTTACCTGAAATCCGTGGCTTAATTAAAGCTTGCCAGCAAGAGGTAGAAGTGTGAATAAGGGATATCCCATAACTGATCTGGTCATTCTGGCGGGTGGGCAAGCCCGCCGTATGAATGGTTTAAATAAGCTGTTGCAGCAATTCGATGGCGATACGCAACTTCTTAAGATTCACCAAAAGCTAAAATCTTCAGTATCTGAAATTTGGGTGAATAGTCATCGAGACTATTCAATCTATCAAAGTATTGTGCCAGATATTAAATGTTTTCAAGATGATGCTTCCGGTTTTTTCGGCCCGCTTATGGGGATGAAAAGTGCATGGTCACATGTAAAGGCAGATTATGTTTTGTTTATTCCTTGTGATGTGACCTACATACCTACGCAAGTCGTTGCGAAATTACACAGCGCACTTCGCAAAAATAAACAGGCTCAGGCAGCTTACGTTTCGATTAACGGAGATGCTTTATACCCATTTTGTTTGTTAAAACGTGAAAGTTTAGAGGTTCTAGAGCAGCAAATTGATAAGCAACAATTGAGTTTAAAAAATTGCTTTAAACTTTTACATGCACAAGTAGCCATTTTTCAAAAGCAGAACTTATTTTTCCATAGCATTAATTCTTTAGATGAACTTCAACAATACAAACAAATTAAAGCATTTAAAGAGATTTTTTCGACAAATTAGAACTTCAATCATATCGATTTAAAATTTACATTGATAATCTGAAATCATTTTTTAAATTTTGAGTTATTGACTGTTTAGAATTTAAGTTCTATTTTGGAACTTGTTATTTTCATTCTAGCCAGATGTATAAAAATAAACGGAGCCAGAAAAATGATGGACGCAGCTCAGCAAAGTAAAACAGATGTGACCGCATGTATTTTATGTTCAAGAAACTGCGGTTTGAGCGTAGAAATTAAAGATAACCAATTTGTCAAAATTAAAGGTAATCCTGAGCATCCATTTTCTCAAGGTTACATTTGCCAAAAAGCCGCAAGATTACAGCATTATCAGAAACATGCAGACCGTTTGACCGCACCTTTAAAACGCCAACCAGATGGCTCGTTTCAAGAAATTAGTTGGGATGTGGCGATACAAGAAATTGCCAATCAATTGGTTCAGATTAGAGATAAATTTGGCGGCACTGCTTTTGCTTCGGTTGGGGGCGGTGGACAGGGTAACCACCTCGGTGCAGCTTATGGCCGACAACTTTTATTGGCTATGAAAAGTTATTATGCATATAACTCACTTGCCCAAGAAAAAACAGGTGATTTCTGGCTCAATGGCCGCCTGTTCGGTAGTCAGGCTTGCCATACTACAGAAGATGTTGAACATGCAGATTACGTACTTTTTATTGGAACGAACCCGTTTCAGGCACATGGTATTCCCAACGCACGAGACACGCTAAAACATATTAAGAAAGATCCGAACCGAACCATGGTGGTGTTCGACCCGCGTGTTACTGAAACGGCAAAACAAGCAGACATTCACGTGCAGCTAAAACCGGGAACAGATGCTTTTTTAATGTCGGCCATGATTGCGATCATTATTAAAGAAAAGCTTTATGATGTAGCGTTTATTGAGCAGCATACACATGGGTTTGAAGAAGTAAAAGCTGCATTTAACCATGTCCCGATTGAAGACTATATTGCTAAAGCTGATGTATCTGTCGATTTGATTTATCAGCTTGTTCGAGATTTTTCAAAGGCAAAAAGAGGCTGTGTACGTATCGATTTAGGTATTCAACATACTTTGAATACAACATTAAATGGTTATTTAGAAAAGCTTTTATACTTACTGACAGGGAACTTTGGAAAACAGGGTACCAATAATTTGCATACCATGTTTATTCCAATTTTGACCGATACGGATGAAAGAAAACCAAAATATCGACGTAGCGTTTATCATAAAATGTTCCCGATTTCCGGGTTTTTCCCACCTAATATTTTACCCGATGAAATCCTTAAAGCAGGGGAAAAGCGAATTCGTGCTGTGTTTGTAGATAGTTGTAATCCACTATTAACTTACCCTGACACACCTGCCTTTGAGGAAGCCTTTAAAACCTTAGATTTGCTGGTGGTAGTTGATGTTGCGATGACAGAAACCGCGAGACTCGCCGACTATATTTTGCCTGCTCATACTCAGTTTGAAAAATGGGAATTTACTGGTTTTAACTTGGAATTTCCTAAGAATGGTTTTCACCTGCGTCATCCCGTATTGGCTGCTCAAGCAAACACTTTACCGGAAGCCGAAATTTATACTCGATTACTGGAAGCTATGAATGCTATTCCGAAGAATTTTCCAATTTTAGAAAAAATAGCTGCGGTCGACTCGAAAAAAACAGCCTACTTACCCTACTTGTCGGCGCTAGGACTTACCTTAGCACGACATAAAAAATATATCCCTTTTGCTGCCTCTATTATTTATCGAACTCTTGGTAAACGACTTGGCAATTCTGCAGATTCAGTTGCTTTTTTATTGCCGCTATCTATTCAATATGCTGTTTTACATACCAAAGCGGTACGCCGTGCAGGTTATAAAGGTAATCCCTTAACACAAGGTGTCAAACTATTTGAGCAGATATTAAAGCAACGTTCAGGTATGGTTTTATCGCAACATGAATATGACGAAGTCTGGAAACTGGTAGCTTATAAAGATAAGAAAATACGTCTTGTAATTCCCGAGATGTTAAGTGAACTCGCAAGATTGAAAAGCCATAACGTTAATGTTGAAGAGTTTCCTTTCATCCTTTTGTCAGGTGAACGCCGTAGCTACAACGCCAACCAAATTTACCGTGACCCTGCTTGGCGAAAAGTAGATGCAGAAGGTGCACTGCGTATTCATCCTGAAGATGCAAGACACTTAAATGTAGATGCAGGAGGGCAGCTTAAATGTATCTCAGCGCATGGAGAAATTCAGGTAGCTATTGAGTTGGATGATGGGATGAGAAGAGGTGTCGTATCACTTCCACACGGCTATGGTATGCGATTTCAAAATGGAGAACCGATTGGACCACAATTAAACTTACTTATTTCTGCTGAACATTGTGATCCATTGTCGAAAACGCCGTACCATAAATATGTACCCATCCGTTTAGAAAAGTGTTAGAAATAGAATCAAGTAAAACATACATTTTACCGCGCTAACTCGAGATTTATTTTTAAATTGTTCTTGAGAAGGCGCGGTGAAAAACCGATAAAAAGTTAAATATTATGGAAGATAAGTAGAGCTGGAACAAATTTTGCATAAAAAGCAAAGCACTATTTAGGCGCAATTTTTTCTATTTGATTGTTCATAATCGGTGCTCGCAATATTTGAACTGTTCTCGATATGAGTGCAAATGATGAAACAATATCACTCTGAAACTGCGCCAAGCCTTCTGCAAGATCAATATGGGCGTATCAAGCGTAAGTTACGAATTTCTGTAACTGATCGCTGTAATTTTAAGTGTGTATATTGCATGCCTGAGCATCCAGAATGGTTAAATAAACAAGATTTGCTTAGTTTTGAAGCGCTCTTCCAATTTTGTCATTTTATGGTGCAGCAAGGTATCGAAAGTATTCGCATTACGGGTGGTGAACCATTAATGCGTCAAGGTATTGTTCATTTCATTCGAGATCTACAGTCTTTAAAAAGTTTAGGTTTAAAACGTATATCGATGACTACCAATGGTCATTACCTTGCTAAACATGCTAAGCAGCTAAAAGATGCTGGATTAGATGATTTAAATATTAGTTTAGATAGTTTGGATCCTGTTCAGTTTAAAGAGTTGACCAAGAAAAAATTGGAGCCTGTTTTAGAGGGGATACAAGCTGCAAAAGAAGTAGGATTACCTTTTAAAATTAACTGCGTGTTAATGAAAGATAGAAATGATGATCAAATTTTACCTATGGTGAAATGGTCAATTGCTCATCATATTCCTTTGCGTTTTATCGAGTTTATGCCGCTTGATGGTGATGCACTTTGGTCAAATAAAGATGTGGTAAGTGAGGCTGAAATTTTACAGGTATTGCAACCGTATTATTCGGTACAAGTCATCGAGCAGCAACATGAGCCAGCGCGTCAATATCTAATTAACGGTAGCTACCATTTAGGAATTATTTCCACAATTACACATTCATTTTGCCACCAATGTGACCGTATACGGCTTACCGCAAAAGGCGAACTATATAACTGTTTATTTGCGCCGCAAGGCTTAAATATTAAGCCTCAGCTTCAAACGCTGGTAAGCAAACAACATACTCCAGAATATGGTGTGTATATCCAAAATTTAAAGAATTTGGTTCATCCTTATATCTGGCATAAAGCCAAAGGTTTCCATGCCTTACAACATCAACAAACCCGTAAAATCAGCATGCATATGCTTGGGGGATAAATGCAACAATCTATCCAAATTAAAGTCGAAGCATTTGGTGCAATTGAAAAATTGCTTCCTGAAAATCTTTTGTTAGTTTGTCCTAGCCATAGTCTAGTTAAAGATGTATTGGATGAAATTGTTTTATTGCATCCGGAATCTACAAAAGCCATGGAAAAATGTGCATGTGCGATTGGTGATAATGTCATAACCAGACAAACTGTCTTAAGTGAGCCATGCACTTTGGTTTTATTATCACCCGTTGCCGGAGGATGAGTCATGAAAGAGTTCGCAAGAATACAAGAGCAGGCTTTAAGCTTGGATACTTTTGATCCGATTCAGTCTTTTCCTGAATGTGGCGGTATCGATATTTTTATGGGTACGGTTCGTAATCACCACGAAGGTAAAGCGGTAAAGGCGCTGAAATATACATCGTATAAACCGCTTGCAGAAAAAATGATACGTGAAATTGAACTAGAAATTGAGAAAAAGTATCAGGTATCTTATGTGCGAGTGGTTCATCGGATTGGATATTTAGATGTGGGCGAAACAGCCATTATTGCGATTGCGTATGCAGCCCATCGCCGTGAAGCTTTTCAGGCATGTGAGGAAGCGGTCGAACGGGTAAAGCATGAAGTACCTGTCTTTAAAGAAGAGTTTTTTATAGATGGCACAAGTCATTATGTAGAGGGCTGTTGTATTCGTAAGGATGCACCGCACGAGCACAAACATCACCATCATCATGCCGGCCATGAGCACTCACACTGAAATATGTAATATTAGGATAAATAATGAAAAACGTAGGAATGAAGCCGGAAAGTTATCGTGTTGCCGAAGCACAAGCGATTTTATATGCACCACCGCACTGTATTGAACTATTAAGACAAGGAAACACGGAAAAAGGTGATGCATTAAAAACAGCACGTGTTGCAGGAATTTTGGCAGCAAAACGAACTGATGAGCTGATTCCACTATGTCATCCGCTACCGATTTATCGGGCAGATGTAGAATATGAATTGGAACATGACTTTGTAAAAATTATTGCTGTCGTTGAGACCATTGGACCAACTGGTGTAGAAATGGAAGCTTTGACGGCGGCAAGCCTTGCAGGCTTAACTATTTACGATATGTTAAAGCCTCATTGTGAACCAGAAGAACTCTGGATGGATCAATGTAAATTACTTAAGAAAAAAGGCGGAAAATCCCATTTTAAACGGGTATTGCGTCAGCCTGTTTCGGCTGCGGTTATTGTATTGTCAGATACCGTAGCAGCGGGTAGAAAGCCGGATACGGCCGGAAAATCTGTAGTTGAAACTTTAACTGAAGCTGGATTTGATCCGATCCATTACCAAATTTTGCCTGATGAAGCAGATGATCTCAAAGAATTGGTTCTAGAACTCACCAAATCGTATGCTTGTATTATGACCGTGGGTGGAACAGGAATTGGTAAGCGTGATATTACGGTTGATACGCTAGAGCCTCTTTTAGAACGTAAATTAGATGGCTTAATGGAAGCTGCTCGCTCATTTGGACAAAAACGCACGCCATACGCTGCTATGTCACGCGGAGTAGCAGGGTTTATTGACCGTTCGTTAGTAGTGACGTTACCGGGAAGCCGTGGTGGAGCAAGCGAATCAATGGCCGCTATTTTACCCGCATTAGTCCATATTTTTGATGTTTGCCGTGATTTACCGCATCCAGGAGGCTATGAATAATGTCAGGTTGTGGTGCTGAGCGTGGATTAATCAGTATAGATGAAGCGCTAGATTTAGTTATTAATAAGCCTAAAAACTTAAGCTCTATTCAAAAGACTCTAACAAATAGCCTAAGTAGTTATCTTGCCAAAGAGATTTACTCTGAAATTAATCTACCTAGCTTTTCTCAAAGTGCGGTAGACGGTTATGCACTTTGTAGCCATACAGAAGATTTAAATAATCAAAAGTTCCAAGTCACAGGTGAGATTCGTGCCGGAAGCGAGAGTCATGACATACTCGGTGAAGGTCAGGCGATTCGTATATTTACGGGCGGCAAAATTCCTGAAGGGACAACGCATGTAGCACGGCAAGAAATCGTATCGGTTATTTCGGCTCAAGAAATTTGTTTAACGGAACATATACGCCCTCAAGCCGATATCCGCTTTACCGGAGAAGAAATCCAGCAAGGGCAGTTACTTGCTCAAGTAGGTCAGTTTCTAAATATTGGAAGCTTGGCTGCTTTAAGTATGGCAGGTGTGCAAACCCTTGAAGTCTATCGTGCACCGAAAGTCGCTGTTTTGATCACGGGTGATGAAGTTGCTCAAACGGCAGAAGATTTAATCGATGGAAAAGTCTTTGATGCAAATGGCCCATTACTAAAAGCTTGGTTTGAAGATTATGGTTTAGATGTTGAACTCATTCATGTGGCAGATGAAGCAGATCAGGTCACCCATTACTTTAACCAGCTAAAAGACAGCTATGATGTTGTTATAACGACTGGCGGAGTTTCGGTAGGAGACTACGACTTTGTTCGGCCCTGTGCTTTCGAAGTTGGATTTGAACAAATCTTTTGGAAAGTTAAACAAAAACCGGGTAAACCTTTATTCTTTGCCGAATACTATAATTCACAAGCTAGCCATTCCTGTTATTTGTTAGGCTTACCGGGCAATCCGGCTGCGGTATATGTCGCAATGCAAGTTTACGGCAAATCTTTGCTTGATGCATTGCAGGGCAATAGACAGGGACCAGAATGGTTTACCGCAATTTTAGAGCATGATTTAAAAGAAGATGCACGTGAGCGTTTTTTACGAATGTATGCTTATTTTGATGCAGGGCAACTTAAAGTAAAAAGTTTGGCCAAGCAGCAGTCCCATATGCTGAGTAACCTTATGCAAGCCAATAGTTTAGTCCGTATTCCTGCGAATACAAAACTAGCATCAGGAACGGTGCTAAAGGGACTCTTTATTTCAAATTAACTTATAAATAAGCTGTATATAATTAATCCATACTGATGGATTAATTATATTTTATAACTATTTTTAGTGACTGTTATTTTAAAAAATAACCTTTATAAATATACTAAAAACTTATTTCTAAGCTGAATATTGCATATAACATATTAAGTGGTTTAGGGTATAAATAATAAGGCAAGTAGGCCAGTTTTATATTGAGGAAAGCATAAAGATGAAATGGGATGACATCGGTGATCAGCCTTGTTCTGTTGCCCGTATGCTATCAGTGATTGGTGATCGATGGACGATGCTAATATTACGTAATGCTTTTATGGGAATTCGTCGTTTTGATGATTTTCAAAAATCATTAGGTGTCACTCGTCATGTCCTTTCCGATCGCTTAAAACGGTTGGTTGAATACGAAATTTTAGTGAAAGCGCCTTATTTTGACCGTCAGGAACGCTTTGAATATCGTCTCACGGATAAAGGCTTTGAGCTTTATCCAATTATCTTATCTATGGCGAATTGGGCAGATAAATGGATGGACCAAGGTTTAGGTAAACCTTTGGAATATCGTCACAAAGCATGTGGACATAAGTTTGAACCTGTTATGGTGTGTTCAGTATGTCGTGAACCATTACATGCAAAACAAGTTCAGGTTTCGGCTGGGCCAGGCTATTTTGCTTATATGGAACAAAAGCAAAAACAGGCTTAAACTTGTTTCTCTACTGACTCTTGTAGAAGTGCTTCTGCAAGGGTCTTATAAATATAATCATGATTTGATTGTGTAATATTAAAACGGATAAATTGACCTGCCGATTGTGCTTGGCTAAAGGCATTACCCGGGGCGAGTATCACTTGCCGATTCAGGCAAAAACGGGCAATCTTCGCTGCATCTACACCTTCCGGTAGACGACACCACACAAAAATTCCGGCCTTGGGCTCAATCCACGGTTCTATCCCAATCGATTTAAGCTTCGCGATTGTTTCTTGCATGGCTTGAGCTAAACGAACTTTTAATAAATCTAGATGCTTACGGTATGAACCATCGGTTAAAGCTGTGTGTAAAATCTTGGCTGAGAGTCCATTGTGAGAAAAGCTGGTGGCTATTTTTAAATCGGTAATTTGATCAATCCATTCTGGTTTCGCAATAATATAGCCGCAGCGAATAGAAGCAGAGAGCGTTTTAGAGAAACTTCCAATAAAAATCACGCGTGAAAGGTTGTCTAGGGCTGCAAGCCGTGGCGCTGAAGTATGTTCAAAATCTGAAAATATATCGTCTTCAATCACAATTAAATTAGACTGCTCAATGAGTTTTAATAATTGATGAGCGATCGAAAGTGAGAGTGTTGCACCAGTTGGGTTGTGTATTCCAGAGTTTGTAATATAAAGCCGCGGATTATAGGTCTCAATCGCTTCTTTAAATGCCTCTATGTCTGGTCCGTTTGGTGTATAGGGAATGCCAATAACTTTAACTTGATGAACTTTAAGTAGAGCATGAAAATTAAAGTAGCAAGGGTCATCAATTAGAACTACATCATCTGGTTTAAGTAAAAAACGACAAACCAAATCAATTGCTTGAGTGCCAGAATCGGTTAAAAGAACTTGGTTCAAGTTTGCTTCTATACCTTTACTTTGTGCTCGTCTAGCAAGCAAATCTCGTAATGCTGGCAGTCCTAAAGGTGACGAATAGCCCATTAAGTTATCATCTTCGTTACGTGTAGCAGATCTTAAAGCTTTGCGAATACTCTCAAGTGGCATCCAGTCATTTGGTAACCAGCCGCAACCGGGTTTAAACGCATCAGGTTTTGCTTCTAAGGACTGACGTGAAATCCATAATGGATCGATAGAGCGATCTAATTTAGGGCCTAATTCACTCAAAGCTAAAGGGGCAAGCGGTCCCACAACATAAAAACCGGAGCCACTACGAGATTCAATTTTACCTACGGCAATTAATCGCTCATAAGCTTCGACAATCGTAGAAACTGAAAAACCTAAATCTTTTGCTAGCTTGCGTACAGAAGGTAAACGGGAGCCTGGTGTTAAAGAACGATTTTTAATTTGTTGTTCAATCTGTGAAATAACAAACTCGATTTTTGTTTTTGACTGGTTCACGTTAATTATCTCTAACTGTACTGCTTATTTATACATAACAGTTTTTTAAAATTGTACTGCTTTGTATCTGGTATCAACACCATATCACAGCTTAAATTCTTCGTATAGTTGCGGAGAATAATATGCAAAAGTTTATGAATGGTTGGGTGAACGGTTTTATAGGGGTTGCAATTTTTGCAGGTTCACTGCCTGCTACCCGTGTTGCGGTCACCGGTTTTGATCCTGGTTTTCTGACGGCGGCAAGAGCAGTTATTGCGGGCGTTTTAGGTTTAACTCTTATCTTTTTGCTTAAAGAAAAAAGACCAGCTAAGCAAGATTGGTGGCCACTCGCAATAGTTGCTTTAGGTGTTGTGGTGGGTTTTCCATTATTTACGGCGCTTGCTTTGCAATATATGAATGCAGCACATTCAATTGTCTTTGTGAGTCTTTTGCCGCTCGCTACTGCTATATTCGCTGTTGTAAGAGGTGGAGAAAAGCCAAATCTATTTTTTTGGATATTTGCAATTTTAGGCAGTTTGGTTGTCTTTACCTACATGTTCTTTTTGTCGGGTGAAGCATCTTTTGGCATCGGCGATTTATATATGTTGATTGCAATTATTCTATGTGGATTTGGCTATGCAGAAGGTGGAGTACTTTCGAAAAAAATAGGTGGATGGCAGGTGATCTGTTGGGCGCTTATTTTAGCTTTACCGATTATGCTGTTTGCTACTATTTTTTACATGCCTGTTTCCTTCCAACATGTATCTACATCAGCGATAGCAGGACTGGTTTACGTATCTTTATTTAGTATGCTTATCGGGTTCTTTTTCTGGTACAAAGGTCTTGCTCAAGGCGGTATTGCTGCAATTAGCCAGCTACAACTTTTACAACCATTAATGGGACTCGCGATTGCCGCACTGTTATTACATGAACATGTAAGTTGGTCGATGTTAATGGTAACGGCAGTAACAATTTTGTGTGTCGCTGCCGCTAAAAAGTTTGCATAAAAATTTATAAACAATTTGCTGGTTTAGGAATGCCTGCCAAACGACTGAGATGGCGCGCAACTAAACCAGTATTAAATTTTTGCTGTAAAACAGCATTATTAATATCAGGACTGACGGTTTTCATTAAAAACTTAATCAGAGGGCGTGTTGCAGGAGAGTGCCCAAATTGTTGATAAAATTGGCGAACCGCAGCTAAAACTTCAAAATGCCAATCTGTTAATTCAAGATCGAGAGATTTGGCGAGTTCCTGTGCGACTTCGGGATTCCAAATCGTATAGTCGACTAAATGACCATCTTGATCTAATTCTAAATTCATAAAAATGAGCCTAACAATATTACTTCAAAGAAATGCATCGATTAAATTGTAAAACCAGATCTGCAAACTGGTCATAGTTTAATACCTTAACGTGAGCCAAGGTTTCTGCATCAATTAAATCTTTTTCATGAGCTAAACAAGAAACTGAGCCAAACTGCTGACAAATGTCTACGGAAAGCTGTGCGGTTGAATCGCCCATAAAAACAATCTGATCGTCTTGATGAAAAAGCTTTTCAAGTTCTTCAATAATACGAGGGGTATGGTGATAAGAAGCTTGCACCAGATAAAGTGTTGATTGCGTCATTAAATTTACACCTTTATCTACCAATATAAGACATGATCGAAAGATTGGATGAGTTCAGTATCTAACTGAACAAACTCTAGCTCCTGCTCACTGTTTTGAACAAAAGGATGCTGTTTATTTTTGATCTCAACAAGAATTGGACTTAAGTCATAAAACTCAAAGCTATCCACCATGTTTGAAGCAATTTTAAAAGCATGCTGCAACTGGTCAAAGTTATGTTCATTTTGTAAGAGGCTAAGAGCTGCATCTTTCAATAATACTTTGACTGGTGAGCCAAAGGTTGCTAAAACCATAGTAGCGGCGAGGCTTTCATTGACTTGTAGGCTGGTTAGATTGGCTTGGGTCAAAATAACGAGTACAGTTTTCACACAATATACCTTTTAAAAGCAACAATCTAAGTTAACAAAGTAACTTAGAATTGAAGAAGACGAGAGGCTGACTGTACTGCATCAGCAAGTTCACCTAGTCCAACCAACTCAAAGTTGTTCGCTAGGTTGTGATGACTAAGTTGATGGCGACTCGCATTTTCTGCATCGGTAATCCCGCGTGCAAGAGCAGCGCTAACGCAAACAGGAAGTCGGATCGCGAGCTTTTGCCATTCATGCGTTAAATTACGCTGGTCGTCAGGAACCCACTGAAAGTCATTCGCAACTTGAACGCCATCTTGGTAAAAGAATACACGAAAGTCTTCATTTTTACTTTTGAGTGCCTGAGCAAGGCCCAGTGCATGCCAAGCATGGATTGAAGTAGGAGCAGAGGTTATTAGTAGTAATGTACTCATTGAGAATTCACTATGGTCATACGTCTAAATGGGCGTAGATACATTAAGAGAAAGGTAAGTATACAATGATTTTAGTGACAGGTGGTTTAGGCTTTATCGGTTCACACATTGCATTGAGTCTGTTGGCTCAAGGCCAAGAAGTGGTTATTGTCGATAATTTGGCTAACTCGACCTTGCAAACGCTTGAGCGGTTAGAATACATCTCTGGTATGTACGTTCCGTTTGTTAAACTTGATGTACGTAATACACCTGCATTGAACAAAGTATTTGAACAGTACTCAATCGATGCAGTCATTCACACAGCTGGTTTTAAATCTATTGAAGAGTCTAATTTAAAACCGCTCGAATATTACAACGATAATGTCAGTTGCATTATGAGCCTATTGCGTGCGATGCAACGTACAGGTGTTCGTCATTTCATCCATTTATCTAGTTTGGCAGTTTATGGAAAATCTGGTTTGCAGTTAAGCGAAACAGAAGATTTCAACTACGGTTATCCTAATCCATATATCAAATCTCAACAGATGATTGAAGAAATCATTAGAGATACTCATAAAATTGATCATGAATGGAAAATTGCAATCCTACGCCTATCAAATATTGTAGGTGCTTTTGAGCATGGTGTATTAGGTGAATATGTTGCACAGCTCCCTAAAAATATTGTACCGCTTGCATTACAAGTTGCAGCGGTGCAGCGTGATTTAATTGAATTACAAGATCAGGTTTCGACCGAAGACCATACAGTAGAACGTAGCTTTTTACATGTATTAGATGTATGTGATGCGGTAAGAGCAACTCTACATTGGTTGCGTGACCAAACTCACTGCTGTGAAGCTTTTAATATTGCACATGACAAAGTACATTCAATTCGTCAATTATTAGATGAAATTTCACAAGTGACCCAAGCTGAAATTCCGACACAATCGGCAATTTATAAGCACGAAGAGTTAGCTCAACTTGGTGCAAATATAGGAAAAGCAAAAACTTTATTACAATGGGATCCGAAACGAACTTTGAAGCAAATGATTGAAGATGAGTGGAGATTCTATCAAAATACATTAAATGGAAGATAGGATAATGATTCTTATTTACAATAATGGAATGCTTGAGTACGATACTAAAATTAACTAGCCAAAGCAAAAATTGCTTCAGCCCGTGAGTTCTTTAACCAGATAACCGAGGTTTCTATGCAAACACGAATTGAACATGACACTATGGGTGAGATTGAAGTTCCAAATGAAGCACTGTGGGGAGCACAAACCCAACGTAGCTTACAGAACTTCAAAATCGGGCAGGAGCGTTTACCCCGTGCCATGATTCGAGCGATGGGATTGGTAAAAAAAGCAGCAGCAATAACCAATGCCGAGTTAGGACAGTTACCACAAGATTTAAGTCAATACATTGTGGGAGCTGCCGAAGAAGTGATTGCAGGGAAATGGGATTCACAGTTCCCACTTGTAGTTTGGCAAACAGGTTCTGGTACGCAAAGCAACATGAACTGTAATGAAGTGATTGCCAATATTGCCAACCAAAAATTAGGCGAAGCGCTGGGTGCACAAAAACCAGTACATCCAAATGATCATGTCAATCGTGCACAGTCTACCAATGACTCATTTCCAACGGCTATTCACGTTGCGGCAAGTTTGCAAATTAATGAATTACTAATTCCAGCCGTAGAGCAGCTTAAAGCGACTTTGCAGAAGAAGTCCGATGAATTTCAAGATATTGTTAAAATTGGCCGTACTCATTTACAAGATGCCACGCCATTAACCTTAGGCCAAGAATTTAGCGGTTATGTTTCTCAGCTTGAGCATGGTTTAGTACGCTTACAACAAGCCTTAACTGGTTTGTATGAGTTGCCATTGGGTGGTACAGCAGTAGGAACTGGTTTAAATGCTCATCCTGACTATGCTGTTAAGGCCGCAGCTCAGCTTGCCGCTTTAACGGGTCTGCCATTTGTTACTGCTCCTAATAAATTTGAAGCACTTGCAGGGCGTGATGCTGCTGTTTTTGCATCAGGCGCATTAAAAACTTTAGCAGTAAGCTTAAATAAGATTGCTAACGATATTCGTTGGTTAGCAAGTGGCCCACGCTGTGGTTTTGGTGAAATTCGCATTCCTGAAAATGAACCAGGCTCAAGCATTATGCCTGGTAAAGTGAACCCAACTCAAAGTGAAGCAATGACTATGGTGGTTGCACAAGTGCTTGGTAACGATACCACTATTAATATCGCTGGTGCTTCGGGTAACTTCGAATTAAACGTATTTATGCCAGTGATTGCTTATAATTTATTGCAATCTATTCAGCTTCTTGGCGATGCATGTAATAGTTTTAATGATCACTGTGCGGTTGGAATTGAACCTAATCGCGATAAAATTGACCACTTCTTGCATAACTCTCTCATGTTAGTTACTGCATTGAATCCAGTTATTGGTTATGAAAACTCTGCAAAAGTAGCGAAAACTGCTTATAAAGAGAATAAGACTTTAAAACAAGTGGCTGTTGAGCTTGGTTTAGTAACAGCAGAACAATTTGATGAAGTCGTTAAACCTGAAAAAATGGTTTCGCCAAATAGTAAATAAGCGGTCTATATAGCCATCAGCAGTATCATTTTGTATTGAATGTACAGTACTACTGATGGCTATTATGTTTACACATTAAATCTAGAGCTTTTTATATGTGCTCTAACGTATAGGTTGAAAATAAAAACTACACTAGTAGATCTTCTATATATTCCCAACCATTTGCTTTCATTTCTTCAAATTTTCTTTTTAGTTCTTCTTTCATATATTCGTGCGCGTCTTTTGCTAAAAGAACATGATATGAATTAGAGGCTGGATCTATGGTCACCTCTGTAATTTCTATAGGTGCGATTACACCATTTTCGGTCAAACCAAGATCGGTAAAGCACATTCCTTTTAGTGGAATAACGCTGCATTCATATTCTTTCGAAATAAAGTAATGATTTGAATACGTTGAATAGGTACGTGAAGCGCGGATCTTCATTGATCTCTCCTTTATGTGTAGAGAAGATTTGAATAGTCTGGCTTCTTTTAGCAGTTAAAACTGTTTAATTTTTATTGCTTATTTACTATGAATCTTTGTTATTTAAAGATTTTTAACAATCTATATCAAAACTATTATAGAAGCCCTCGACTAAAAGAAGGCTTCAAAATATATAAAAGCTTATTTTAAAATTTTGTAAACTTTCTCTTTGTATTCATCATTGGAAATAACCCCTTTATCGTATTGTTGTTTTAATGATCTATATTGTTGAATACGAATATCCCTTTTAAGACCTATATCATCATGATTTCTAATATAGTAGAGACTTCGATCATGATCGCTCATATTTACTGTCGGGTCAGGAGAGTGGGAATAGGTATTTTGAGGTCTATCTTCTTGGTATTGCTTGGCAATTTCAAAAAAATCTACTTTTTGCTTGCGTGAATCGGAGTGAAAAGGATTGTGTTGTGATTCGCTAAACTTATGATTTGAATTATTATTTACTTCAAGCATACTTCTATGGCGATTTGATTCTTGTTCATAAAATTCTTGCTTAATTGGGGGAGTCATCGTTTCAGAAAATACAGAAGAAGAAAAAGTAGTAATACTTAAAAATAATAAAATTAACTGTGATCTATTCATTTCTTTGAGAGCCAGATGAAATTGAGTAAATCACTGTATTGTAACATTAAATCTTAATAAGAGGCTGAGTTTTAGTATATTTAATACTCACTCACTTTTTGAGCAATTGATTTATATAAGCGTTGTTTGCAAAGCTACTTGAATTTAATTTTTCTTATATATCTTAATCAAACCAACTTAGAGTTGAATAAGCTGTCATAATTGTTAAAATGCCCACCTTATCCTGTTTTTGTATTGTTTTTAATTTGCATTTATTTTGCGATATTGAAATTAAACACATAATAAACAGTTGTTTAGCTAAGGATTTTTTGAATGCTCTCGATTTATTTAACAGATACTCAACAACATGTGCAGTTTAATGATTACCCAAGTGATCAGCCTGTTAAATTTCTGTTAAATCTTAAAAAGATTTTTCCAAGTACTGGTGATTTACTGTTACCTGTTTTGCCAGAAGATAATGATCTGGAAAACGTAACTTGGGAGTCAACAACAAAAGACTTTGAAATTTTCAAAAAATTGTTGGCGGGTTGGGGTGTTATTGAGCTTCGTTTAAATGCAATCACTACATATAAAGATAAAAATTTTGCAAATGAGCTCATTAAACAAGCTCAAGTGAAACGTAAAAAAGTAGCACAAAAAAATCATCAGCTTTCTTTAGTTGCGTTGGATTATATTTTTATGCACGAAATTCATGCATTGATTGATGCTGAATTGGTCACAATTGGTGAGAAGTTTTATTTACCAACCTTGCGAGAGCAATGGAAAGGTCTAGTTTCTGACCAAGTGCTTGAAGGAAAGCTTTAATAAATTGCAAAAGGTGAATTTAAATAATTCACCTTTTTTTATAATTAAATCAAATACATTTCTATTTAATTAGATTGCTGTACAAAAGTTTACAAGAAAAGAATGCGTTTTTTTAAAAGTGGCAGATACATTGCTTATATAAATACAAAATTATTGCGGGAGAGAGGTTCTTAGGAACCCGCCGAAGGAGCAACAAGCCCGGAAACTCTCAGGCAAAAGGGACTGTAATAATTAAAAAATCTGGAGAGAAGCTTAAGATTTATAAGATGAAGAATAAAAACTTATAAGTCATAAACTCACCGAAGGGGAAGATCGAAATACTAAAAGGTAGTATTTAGGTCGAAACTCTCAGGTACAAATGACAGATGGGCTGTACTGATGAAATGTTTTTGCATTTCAGAGGAGTCTGTTATGCCACATGTTATTGTGATTGGTGCAGGAATCACCGGGGTTACTTCAGCCTATGAATTATCTCAATTAGGTTACCAAGTCACAGTGATTGATCGCCATCTTTATCCAGCTATGGAAACATCATTTGCAAATGGAGGGCAATTATCTGCTTGTAATGCAGAAGTCTGGAACCAGAAAGCGACCGTTATAAAAGGTTTTAAATGGATGAGGCAAAAAGATGCTCCTCTATTACTTAACCCTTCTTTTAGTTTGCACAAATATAGCTGGTTAGTTGAGTTTCTATCTCATATTAAAAACTATGAGGCCAATACCATAGAAACTGTTCGCTTAGCATTGCTCGCGCGTAAGCGCTTGTTTGAAGTCGCTGAAAAAGAGCAGCTTCAATTTGATTTGGAGAAACGCGGTATTCTTCATATGTACCACAGCAAGGCTGATTATGACATTGCTAAACAAGTGAATGATGTCTTAAACAAAGGTACTTTGGAGCGTTATTCAGTTTCACCTGAAGAAATGAAGTCAATCGAGCCATCTTTAACTGGTGATTACTTTGGTGGTTATTACACCCCAAGTGATGCAACTGGAGACATTCATAAGTATTCGACTTCTTTAGCTGAGAAGACTAAACAATATGGGGTTCAGTATAAATTTGGTCTGGAAGTTACTGATATTAAGTGTCATACAGATAAAGTAGTGCTGAATTGTCAGCCAAGTGCTGAACATCCTCATCTTTCTCAATCAGATAGCTTTCAATTAGAAGGTGATGTTTTGGTTGTTTGTGGTGGTGTTGGAAGTTATCAGTTGGCTGATATGGTCGGTGAGCGTGTAAATGTTTATCCAGTTAAAGGCTATTCAATTACTGTCCAATTGAAAGACGAGAAAAGTATTAAAAATGCACCATGGGTCAGTTTACTTGATGAAAGCGCCAAAATTGTAACGTCTCGTTTGGGTCAAGATCGTTTACGTATCGCAGGTACAGCTGAGTTTAACGGCTATAATCGAGACATTCGAGCGGATCGGATTCAACCTCTAGTGAATTGGGTGAACCGTAATTTTGACATTTCAACTGAGCATGTTGTGCCTTGGGCAGGTTTAAGACCAATGATGCCTAATATGTTACCAGTCGTAAAACAGTCTAAGCAGCCACGAGTTTTTTATAATACGGGACATGGACATTTAGGCTGGACTTTGTCAGCAGCGACAGCTGTTTTGGTGAGTCAAGATATTCTGCAAAAATATCCAGCTTAGAAAAGAAAAGCCAGTGTAGATGCACTGGCTTTTTTTGTTTCATATCAATTAATCATATAGGCGATAAACACCCGTAAATCGTTCGCAGCCTTTTTGCTGGGTTTTTACAACAAGTAAGGCCTTTTGAAAATCAAACTTGTATTTACAGTGATGCTCATTATCTAAAATTTCACTTTTTTGCTCAGGAGAGCTGTAAGCCATTAATGAAATAGTTTGAGCATCTTTTCGGTTATTTGGATTACGGTATGCTAAGCCTTCAATTTTGATTTTATCTTTAGCAAGTTGATGTATTTGTAAATGAACAGGTTGGGAAGCAATATGTCCATTTTCAAATTTAAGATAATGCTGCGTTAGGGTTTGTTTAAGTGATGCATAAAAATTTAAATCATCTCCACGTACATCAAACTGCTGTTGAAAACATGAATTGGTTTTACATTGTTGTGTATGTCTAAACCACAAAGTCTGTGTATCTTGTAAAAGTTTTAATGGTGCATCTGTGACTAGGTATGCAGACAGATATTTATTGTTGAGTTGCTTACGTGCTTCACTAAAGGTTTTTGAACAGATTTTGAGCTCTGTTTTGGATTTAGAGCAGTCGATAGATTCCGCAAAAACAAGCGATGAGCATAAACAACTCAATGTCACGACAAAACTTAATCTTTTCAATTGATTCATATCAGTATTCGACGGCATGATCGCTTATACTTTCAGTCTACTTTGCTAAGTGTACTATAGCGAAACACAACAGCTGAATACAAGATTTCTTAAGTTTTTATAGAAGGGAAGAGTTGATATGGTTGCTCAAATTCGTATTGGACAAGGAATGGATGTGCATGCCTTTGAAGAGGGTAACTTCGTAACTTTAGCTGGCGTTCAGATTCCACATACGCATGGCTTGAAAGCACATTCTGATGGTGATGTCGTGTTACATGCGTTATGTGATGCTTTACTCGGTGCACTGGCGCTTGGCGATATTGGTCAGCATTTTCCAGATACCGATCCAGAGTTTAAAGGAGCGGATAGCCGTGTACTGCTAAAACACGTTTATCAGTTAATCTTAGATCGTGGTTATCGTTTGAATAATGCCGATATTACGGTAGCTTGTGAACGTCCTAAACTAGCGAAACATAATTTAGAGATGCGACAAAGCATTGCAGATGTTTTGAATGTAGATTTAAATCAAATTAGCATCAAAGCGACCACTACCGAAAAACTCGGGTTTACTGGTCGCCAAGAAGGAATTTTAGCAACAGCAACGGTATTAATCTCTAATTAAACTAAATCATCAGTTTGTTGCAAAGACTGCTGAAGTTCTAAGGTAGCCTTACGGCCTTGTAGCTGTAAGGTAATACTGTGGATCAATCCTGTCCAAGTTTCATTGGGTTCCCATATTTCGTGCAGTAAATCTTGAGAAGTTGGCATGTCCATATTCATATAAAATTGTCTGTAGACATACATAAGACAACTTACACGTTTATTTTTGGCACAATGTACCCAAACAATTTCATTTTGAACTAAATGATCAATTAAATCTAAAACCAATAAGCATTGGTCAGAAGATGGTGTTTCCCAGTCAATTGGAATATGGATGTAATTTAAACCATGCTCAAGACAAACCTGATCTTCATTTTCAATACAATTCGGTGAGTTTGTCAAAGCTAAATTGATAATGGTACTACAGCCATACTCTTTAATAAGTTTGAGCTGTTCAACGGAGGGTTGTGCTGAACTAAATAAATGTTCATGAATAATTGAAAATGCAGGGATCTGAGATAGTGATTCTTCAAGGGTTGTCATAATCGCACTCTACAAGAGTAGGCTTGGCTTATTGTGTAGAATGTTATACACGATTCTAGAGTGTAGTTGAAATATAGACTGTTTATATATTCAGCAACATCGTGAAAAATTTTAAAAAATAAACAAGAAAAATAAGAGTTTTATAGAAATAAAAAAACAGCACCTTGAAGATGCTGTTTTTATATCGAGATTAAGCTTTTTTCAAATTTTCATTCAATAAAAATTCCATTAAAGCTTTTTGCGCATGTAGACGGTTTTCAGCTTCATCCCATACAACTGAGTTTTTATGATCAAGCATGGTTTCTGAAATTTCTTCACCGCGATGTGCTGGCAAACAATGCATAAACAAACAATCAGGATGTGCAAGACTCATCAGTTTTTCATTGACTTGAAAAGCTGCAAATGCATTCTTACGTAATTTTTGTTCTTCTTCTTGTCCCATGCTTGCCCATACGTCTGTAACGATAAGGTCAGCATTTACAGCCGCATCTTCAGCATTATCAAAAAGCTCAACACAATGTCCAAACTCTGCTAAAAATTCAGATTTAGGCTCAAAACCCTTTGGCGAAGCAATTTTTAATTTAAAACCCATTAAATGTGCAGCTTCAATATATGAATTACACATATTATTGCCATCACCAATCCAGGCTACGGTTTTACCTTCAATGCTGCCACGATGTTCAATATAAGTTTGCAAATCTGCAAGTAATTGACAAGGGTGGTGGTCATCGGTCAGACCGTTAATGACAGGAACTTTTGAATAAGATGCAAAACGTTCAACAATGTCATGACCAAAAGTACGAATCATCACAATATCAAGCATACTTGAAATAACGCGTGCTGAGTCTTCAATTGGTTCACCACGGCCTAGCTGTGTATCACGAGGCGATAAAAAGATAGCACTACCACCAAATTGATTAATACCGGCTTCAAAAGAAATACGAGTACGTGTGCTCGATTTTTCAAAAATCATTCCTAATACTTTACCAACAAAAGGTTGATATACCTTATTGCTCTGTTGCATTTTTTTTAGTTCGCTTGCGCGCTGTAAGACGCGGTTGAGTTCTAATGTAGATAGATCACGTAAAGTCAGGAAATGTCTTAAAGCCATGTAGCTACTCCATAATAATTGTCTTTTAAATACAACAATTATCTGTTGTTGGCTGGGTGGATGTGGGAAAAAAGAAGTCTACTATACTATAAGCATTTCAAAATGCAAAAGAATTAGACTTTATGGTGGCCTTTTAAAAAAATATCTACACAATATTCAATATAATCAAAAGCTTCTTTCTCATTTGGTAGGGCAGGCATGCCCATAATCATACGCCATTCAATATCGCGTAAAATCCCAAAATACATGAGTGAAGAATGATAAGGAGAAGGACATGTAATTTCTCCTGATTTATCCGCAAATTCTAATGCTTGAGTAAGTGTGTTTTGTAGATTATGTACCCATTTGTCATATAGGTATTGTATGAGGACCGTATTACATTCGGTCTGTTCGATAATAAGTCGTAAAAACGCAATATGTTCAGGTTGAATAATGTGAACATAAACACGATTAAGTGTTTGAACTAGGTACTCTCTTAAAGTGCTTTTCTCTGGCTGAAATGGAATACACACATCTTTAAAAAACATTTCACGCTTATAGTCACAAATAGCGGTAAAAAGTCCTTCTTTATTTCCAAAATATTTATAAATAGAGGCCTTTGAACCACCTGCATGGTTGACGATGTCATCTAAAGAAACAGCATCATATCCTTTTTCCAAAAACAGCTCGGTTGCGCTTAACAATAGTGCTAAACGACGTTCGATACCACGGCGTGTTTGAGGTTTATCACATATAGGATGATGTGATTCGAGGACTGGATCATGCATAAAATTTAATAACGGCGATTAAGACTGCTTATCTAGTATAGCAAAACTATCTTTAACGATGGTCATCGCTATATTTTTAGGTCATCGGGTAAACAGTAAAGTAAATGTAAGAATGAAAAAATGTATTAAAATATAATTGGTTAAGTTCGATTTTTGAGATTTCTAATGATGTAACTGTATGTTCACATTTTAGTTTAACCATATCTTTTTGATATAAATCGAGATAAAGAAAAAGCGGCTAAAATAAATTAGCCGCTTTTTGATTATTGTTTTGCTGTTAGGCTTCTGACAAAGTCGCTTTGTGTTCGTCCTCATCATCGTCATCAGCAGAATCCATTCCTAGTTCTTTTAACTTTCGGGTTAGGGTGTTACGTCCCCAACCTAATAGCTCGGCTGCATGACGTTTGCGTCCACGAGTTTGCTGTAGTGCTGCGTTAATTAAAGTACGCTCAAACATCGGCGTAGCAATATCCAAAATCTTCATTTCACCATTCTTAAGCTTTTGAATCGCCCATTGGTTTAGCAATTCATCCCAATGATGTAGCGAAATACGCTCAAATGAAGGTGCTGGTTGGCTAGTTTCACTATTTTTTTGGAGTGGAACTTGTTTGAGTTCAGAAGGTAAATCTTCAGGATAAACTTCGCGACCAGTGATCATGACGGTTAGCCAACGACAAGTATTTTCAAGCTGACGAACATTACCGGGCCATGGTAGTTGCTGCATATAGTCAGTCGTTTCGGTGCGTAAAATCTTTGGACTTACGCCTAACTCTTTACCAGCACGAGCCAAGAAGTGTTGAGCCAACATCGGTATATCTTCACTGCGATGTGCAAGCTTAGGAATATGAATGCGAATTACATTTAATCGATGATATAAGTCTTCACGGAAGCGCCCTTCATTCACCAATTTTTCTAAATCTTGGTGTGTTGCAGCCACAATTCGGACATCAACTTTAACAGGGATATGTCCACCAACTCGGTAAAACTCACCATCGGCAAGTACACGTAGTAAACGAGTCTGTGTTTCAAAAGGCATATCACCAATTTCATCAAGGAAGAGAGTTCCGCCATTTGCTTGTTCAAAACGACCTTGATGTTGAGTGTTAGCGCCGGTAAAAGCACCTTTTTCATGACCAAATAATTCCGTTTCGATTAAATCTTTAGGAATTGCTGCCATGTTTAATGCAATAAAAGGCTTAGCGCGGCGTGGTGAATGCTTATGTAACGCATGCGCAACTAGTTCTTTACCTGTTCCTGACTCACCATTAATTAAAACGGTAATGTGCGATTGCGATAAGCGGCCAATTGCTCGGAAAACCTCTTGCATAGCAGGAGATTCCCCAATAATTTCTGTCGATTGTAGTGGAGAAGCAGTCTTAGTAGCCTCTTGCTGCTGCAATTTATTGATATGTAAAATCGCTCGATTGACTAAAGCTAAAGCTTCATCAATATCAAACGGTTTTGGTAAATACTCAAATGCACCAGTTTGATAGCTAGATACAGCAGACTCTAAGTCCGAATGCGCTGTCATAATGATCACAGGCAAGTCGGGATGAGAGTTTTTGACTTTAGATAAGAAAGTTAATCCATCAATACCTGGCATACGGATGTCAGTTAAGATGACATCAGGCGCATCATGATGTAAACGTTCAAGTGCTGTTTGAGCTTCTTCAAAATTGGTGACGTCAAATCCTTCTTCTTTAAAGGTCTTTTCAAGTACCCATCGCATGGCGCGATCGTCATCAATAACCCATATTTTATTTCGCGACACGGTCTGACTCCCAAGGTAAATATAAGCTAAACATTGTTTTTCCAGGAACTGATTGGCATTCAATCATTCCGTTATGTTGATGCATGATGTTCTGTGCAATACTCAGGCCAAGCCCTGTGCCTTTTGCTCGTCCTGTAACCAAAGGGTAAAACACAGACTCTAAAATGCTTTCGGGAATACCCGGTCCATTGTCTTCAATATCGACTCGTACAGCAGAGCGGTTGAGCACACCGTTAATGGTGACTAGACGTTGAATTCGGGTACGTAAAATTAATTCTGGCTCTTGATCTGTAAAAAATGATTTATTCTCTGTAATCGCTTGAATTGCATTCACACTAATATTGAGCATGACTTGGATGAGTTGATCTCGATCGGCTTTTACATCTGGCAAAGACAAATCATAGTCACGCGTAATTTTAATTTTTTTCTTGGTTTGATTTGCGATTAAAGAACGTACACGTTCTAAAGGTTCATGTACATTTACGTTCTCATAACTTGGCAGTTGTCTTGAACCCAACATGGTGTCAGCCAAATTGGTAAGACGGTCTACCTCGTTAATAATGACATCTGTAAATTCCGCATAACTCTCGTCGTTTAAGCTCCGAGCAAGTAGCTGGGTTGCACCACGTATCCCAGCAAGAGGGTTTTTAATTTCATGAGCAACTCCTCGAACTAACTGTCGAGCCACTTGATGCTGTTGAATCAAGTTTTCTTCTTTAGAAATTTTCAACATGCGATCAATTGGATTTAGCTCAATAAGTAAGAGCGGGTGGTAGCTTTTACCTGCATTTAACTGTGAAACCGTATAATCAACATGTAAGTCTTTAAAGTTAACATTAATTACAGCTTCACGACGTGTATAAGGCTGTCCTGTTTTTAGAGTATTGAGTAACGCTTCATGTGTATTAAAAGTATCATCAGGGGCATGAAGTAAATTTAAAACCGGTTGTCCAGAAGCGCGAAGCAAACTAATGTCAAAAAGTGCTTCACAAGCAGAATTTAAATAAAAAATATTAAAGTTACTATCGATTAGTAAAATCGCAGTAGTTAAGTTGTCTACCAAAAGGCGATAGTCGATAGGTGTGTGTTGATCCATTAGCGAATCGTTCCTGTCTTAAAATGGCGCAATGGCATCTTCATTAGTTATCGGTTTTCACCGTTATAGAACATGCATGATGCAAAATGTACGCCAACTTTGTTTGTGGATTATTTTAAGGTTTCAAGCGTAGTTAAAGCGCTCTAAAATCGTTCTTAATATCTTTTGGTCAAAAATATGAATGTATATACCAATAATACCATGATCCAACTTGGTGCAATATTGAGTTTTGGTGCAAATATTGGTTGTATTTTGGTGCATTACACAAAGAGTGGGGTTTCCACCTATGCTTGAGACGAGAAAAGACATACAATACGCGCATTCAAGTGGAGCGCAGATTCATGAAGACCCCCAAAGTCGGTTTTGTTTCTTTAGGTTGTCCTAAGGCATTGGTAGATTCTGAACGAATTTTAACTCAGTTAAAGACTGAAGGTTATCAAGTTGCATCAGATTATGATGGTGCTGATTTAGTTGTTGTTAATACCTGTGGTTTTATTGAATCTGCAGTACAAGAATCGTTAGATGCAATTGGCGAAGCCATGAGTGAAAATGGCCGAGTTATTGTTACAGGTTGTTTGGGTAAAGACGAAGATAAAATTCGTCAAATGCACCCTAATGTTTTAAAAGTCACTGGTGCAGCAGCTTACCAGGACGTTATGGAAGCTGTACATGAATATGTGCCAGCACCGCCTAAACATAATCCATTTATTGATCTTGTTCCTGAGCAAGGTATCCGTTTAACACCTAAACATTATGCTTATTTAAAAATATCTGAAGGCTGTAACCACCGTTGTACCTTCTGTATTATCCCAAGCATGCGTGGTGATTTAGTATCACGTCCAGTTGGTAGCGTATTAGAAGAAGCGGCTGCATTAAAACGCGCAGGTGTGAAAGAAATTTTGGTTATTTCACAAGATACTTCAGCTTATGGTGTAGATACTAAATATAAGCTGGACTTTTGGAATGGCCAACCTGTAAAAACCAAATTCTTTGATATGTGTGAAGCACTTGGTCAGCTTGGTATTTGGGTCCGTCTACATTATGTATATCCATACCCACATGTTGATGCAGTAATCGATTTGATGGCTCAAGGTAAAATCTTGCCATATCTCGATATTCCATTCCAACATGCAAGCCCGCGTGTTCTTAAATTAATGAAACGTCCGGCACATAGTGAAAATACTTTAGAAAAAATTAAATTATGGCGTGAAAAATGCCCGGATCTTGTAATCCGTTCTACTTTTGTGGTTGGTTTTCCAGGTGAAACTGAAGAAGACTTCCAGATTTTGCTAGATTGGTTAGTTGAAGCTCAACTTGATCGTGTAGGCTGCTTTACCTATTCACCAGTAGAAGGCGCTACGGCAAATGATTTACCAGATCATGTGCCAGAAGAAATTAAGCAAGAGCGTTACGAGCGCTTTATGCAAGTGCAGCAGCAAATATCTGCTGCCAAATTACAAAAACGTATTGGTCAAACGATGACTGTATTAGTCGATAGTTTGGAAGATGAATATCCTGTTGCTGTTGCACGTTCTTATGCCGATGCTCCGGAAATTGACGGTAATGTCTTTGTAGAAGATATCGATAAGAGCACGATTCAACCAGGCGATATGTTGGAAGTCGAAATTACCGATGCGGATGAATACGACTTATTTGCAAAGTTAATTAAAATTAAATCGGTCTAATCGAATCACGATTCAAAAAGCATTCAGTTTAAGAGGTCTTGGAGCAAAATCATGGCGGAAACAATCAGCCCCCGTTATTCACGAATTTTATTAAAATTATCTGGTGAAGCTTTATCAGGTAATAAAGATATGGGTATTGATGCTCAAGTTTTAGATCAAATGTCACTTTCTATTGCGCATTTGGTGGGCTTGGGTGTGCAAGTAGGTATCGTTGTGGGTGGCGGTAACTTATATCGTGGTAGCCAGTTACAAAAAGATGGTTTGGTTGGCCGTGTAACAGGTGACCAAATGGGGATGCTTGCAACTGTCATGAATGGTTTGGCAATGCGTGATGCATTGGTGCGCCGTAACATCAGAACTCGTCTTATGTCTGCACTACCAATTGGTACTGTTGTAGAGTCATATTCAAGTCGTGATGCAATTCGCCATTTAAGCCAAGGCGAAGTATGTGTTTTCGTTGCGGGAACAGGAAATCCATTCTTTACAACTGATACAGCAGCATGTTTACGTGGTATTGAAATTGAAGCAAATTTAATTTTGAAAGCAACCAAAGTAGACGGTGTTTATAATAAAGATCCAAGCAAATACGAAGATGCGGTGAAATACGATCATTTAACATTTGATCAGGTGTTGGATGAGAAGTTAGGTGTTATGGATTTAACAGCAATTTGTTTATGCCGTGACCATAATGTGCCATTGCAAGTATTTGATATGAATAAATCTGGTGCGCTTTTATCAGTTGTAATGGGTGAAAAAGAGGGTACACGCGTTACTAAGTAATGTACGTGTGCTGCAAAGCTCTTTATACTAGCGCTAAATTAAATTTGTTATATACATCCTTGAATAAATAAGTAAGGAAGATCATATGATTAACGATCTGAAAAAAGACAGCGAACAGCGTATGATGAAAACTCTTGAGTCTTTGGAACAAGGGTTTGCTAAAGTTCGTACCGGCCGTGCACACCCATCAATTTTAAATGGGGTAATGGTTCCTTACTATGGTTCTGATGTGCCTTTAAACCAAGTAGCGAACGTTGGTGTTGAAGATTCTCGTACGCTTATCGTTCAACCATTTGAACGTACAATGGTATCTGCAATTGATAAAGCAATTCGTGAAAGTGATTTAGGTTTAAACCCGATTACTGCTGATTCAATTCGTGTGCCTTTACCAGCTTTAACTGAAGAAACACGTCGTGATATGCAGAAAGTTGCACGCAGCGAAGCTGAAAATGCAAAAGTTGCTATTCGTAATATTCGTCGTGATGTTTTAGGTGATATCAAAGCATTATTGAAAGAGAAAGAAATCTCTGAAGATGATGAGCGTCGTGCAGGTGATGATATCCAGAAAATCACTGATAAATATGTTGCGGAAGTAGATAAACGTCTTGCAGCGAAAGAAGCAGAATTGATGAAGGTCTAATTTTATGACCGAATCAGAAGAGTATCATCTTCCTAAGCATGTTGCCATCATCATGGATGGCAACAACCGCTTTGCAAAGAAAAACCAAATGCAAAAAGGTGATGGGCATCGAGAGGGTAAAAATATTCTTGACCCTATTGTTGAACATTGTATAAAAACTAGCGTCCGTGCTTTAACTGTTTTTGCATTTTCGAGTGAAAATTGGAATCGACCACAATATGAAGTCGATCTGCTTATGAAACTTCTTGAAGAAACCATTCATGAGCAAATACCTCGCATGAAGAAATTCAATATTGCTTTGCGTTTTATAGGGGATCGTTCTAGATTACCTTCACATTTAGTTGCCTTAATGGAAGATGCAGAGCAACAAACAGTACATCATGACGCCATGACATTAACCATTGCGATTAGCTATGGTGGTATGTGGGATATTGCAAATGCAGCTAAACAAGTTGCCCAAGCAGTTTCACGTGGTGAAATTGACGCTGATCAAATAAATGTTGATTTGTTCGAAAAATATGTCAGTCTAAACGATCTGCCAGCTGTGGACTTGTTGATCCGTACAGGTGGAGATTTCCGTATATCTAACTTCTTGTTATGGCAAGCAGCTTATGCGGAACTGTATTTTACGGATACTTTGTGGCCGGAATTTACAGTTGAGGAATTCGATCATGCATTGAATGTATTTTCAGGGCGTGAACGTCGTTTCGGTAAAACATCTGAACAAATTCAGCAAGAGAAAATCGAGAATTTATAATGTTAGAGCGGATTGTTACCGCATTGGTACTTGTTGCAGTTGTTTTAGGCTGTATGTTTGCTACGCAATCACATTATCCAATGTTGGTACTTATGATTGTAGCAGCAGCGGTGGCGGGGTATGAGTGGTATAAGTTAATGCCTCATGAAGCTGGTGCTGTAGTAAAGCCTAAAGCATGGGGTTATGGTCTACTAGTTGCCTTTGTTTCAGGCGTTGCCTTATTCTTTCATGACATTGCATTACTGCTATGGTCTGCTTCAATTTTAACTTGGCTCGTTAGTGTTTATTGGGTCAAGTCTTTTCCTGAATTTGATGGGTGGTATAACGCGACCCTTTATGTAATTGGTTTAATTCTTATCTGTGCAGCAGTGACTGCGATATTTGTAGTATGGCAAAGCTCACCATGGTGGTTGATGTATTTGTTCTTGCTTGTATGGGGTGCAGATAGTGGAGCTTACTTTGTAGGTCGTAAATTCGGTAAAAGAAAATTGGCACCTACAGTAAGTCCTAATAAATCAGTAGAAGGTTTATATGGTGGTATCCTCACTACAGTTATTGTCATGCTTGTAGTGCAATATCAATATTTAAATCTAACTTGGGTTCAACAACTTTTATTCCTGATCTTGTCTTTAATCACAGTATTTGGTTCAGTATTAGGTGATTTGTTTGAATCAATGATTAAACGCCGTGCTGGTATTAAAGATTCTGGCCGTGTTTTGCCAGGTCATGGTGGTGTACTGGACCGTATTGATTCTTTACTCGCAGCAGCCCCGATTTTTGCAACGGGAATGTATATATTAAAGCTTATTGGTGTAGATTTATAGATGACACAATCTGTTTGCATATTGGGTGTAACCGGTTCTATTGGGCAAAGTACCTTAAAAATTTTAAGTCAACATCCAGATAAGTATTCAGTCTTTGCAGTTTCGGCGCATAGTCGAATTTCTGAACTTGTTGAAATCTGCAAACAGTTCCGTCCTAAAGTTGTTGTTGTTCCTGAACACAAAATAGCTGAACTAAAAACATCATTTGTTCAACAAAATATACAGGGTATTGATATTTTAGTTGGGCAAGATGGTTTGGTTGATATTGCATCACATGCAGATGTTGATGTTGTGATGGCGGCAATTGTAGGTGCGGCTGGTTTATTACCTACTTTGGCAGCTGTTAAAGCAGGTAAACGAGTATTGCTTGCAAATAAAGAAGCATTAGTTATGTCTGGTGAAATCATGATGCAAGCTGCTCTTGATCATCAGGCATTATTATTACCAGTAGACTCAGAACATAATGCTATTTTTCAGTCATTACCTCATAACTATTTACAAGTCGATAGAACTGGACAACCGCAATTAGGCGTATCCAAAATACTGCTAACTGCATCTGGTGGTCCCTTTTTAAATCATTCTCTAGAACAGTTGGAACATGTAACACCTCAACAAGCATGTAAACATCCAAACTGGTCAATGGGGCAAAAAATTTCAGTTGACTCAGCTACTCTTATGAATAAAGGGTTGGAGTTGATAGAAGCGTGTCATTTATTTTCAATATCTGAACATTTTGTTACAGTTGTTGTTCATCCACAAAGTATTATTCACTCTATGGTGCAGTATGTTGATGGTTCAACATTAGCACAAATGGGTAATCCTGACATGTGTACGCCGATTGCACATGCATTAGCATGGCCTGAGCGTTTACAAACAAGCGTTCCTGCTTTAGATTTATTTGAGTATTCTCAACTTAATTTTCAGGCGCCAGATACCCAAAAATTTCCTGCATTGAATTTGGCAAGACAAGCAATGCGTGCAGGTGGTTTGGCACCTACCATTTTGAATGCGGCAAATGAAATTGCTGTTGAAGCATTCTTAAAGGAAAGGATTGGATTTACACATATTCCGCAAGTGGTAGAGCATACTTTGCAAGATTTAGAGAATGCAGCGGCTGAGAGCATTGAGTGCATTTTAGATAAAGATAAAGTGGCTCGGTCTATAGCTCAGAAATATATATCAAGTATTGGAGGCTGAAATGAATGCGCTTTTTATGATTGCAGCAGCAGCTCTTTTACTTGGTCCTTTAATCGCAATTCATGAGTTCGGTCATTATTGGGTCGCGCGAAAACTTGGGGTTAAAGTTTTAATTTATTCAATTGGTTTTGGACCAACTCTACTGAAATGGACTTCTAAAAAGTCAGGTATTCAGTATCAGCTTTCTGCTTTACCTTTAGGTGGCTACGTTAAAATGTTAGACGAGCGAGAAGGTAATGTGGCAGAACAAGATCTACCATATGCTTTTAACCGTCAAAAACCATGGAAGCGCATAGCTATTGTTGCTGCAGGGCCATTAATTAACTTAATTTTTGCTGTGCTTCTTTTTTGGGTTTTGTTTTTACCAGCACAACAGCAATTAAATACTAAAATTGGCAAAATTATTCCAAACTCTCCAGCTGCTGCTGCCCAGTTACATGTAGGCGATAAGATTATTGCAGTTGATGGAAAAGAGACTGCAACTTGGGAAAAGCTAAATTTTGCTTTAATTGATCGTGTGGGTGAAACAGGCACTGTAAATATCGATGTTGATCGTGCAGGTACCGAGAAAAATTTTGTATTACCAATTAAAGATTTTTTAAAAAACCAGAATGATTCTGCACTGGAATTATTAGGTTTCTTGCCTTATCGTCCTATCATTCCCGCTGTTGTAACAGACTTAACAGAAGATGGTGCAGCAATTCGTCAAGGCATGAAAGTAGGTGATCGTATTGTTGCGATTGATGGTCAACCTATGAAAGATTGGTTTGATGTAGTTGAAGTCGTTCAGCGTTCTCCAGAAAAACTACTTAATATTGATGTATTACGTCATGAGCAGTTGGTACATTTACAAGTTATGCCGCAAGGAAAGCGGGATAATATGGGACAGGTCAATGGTGTCCTTGGTGTAAAAAGTGATGCTGGAAAAATTACAATTCCTGACGAATATAAGCAAACAATTCAATATACTCCAATACAAGCTTTTGAAATGGCACTTGATAAAACTGGCCAAATCTCTAGCATGATTTTGAATTCGATAGTGAAAATGGTTAAAGGATTAATTGGATTAGAAAATCTTTCTGGGCCAATTACCATTGCAAAAGTAGCTGGACAAAGTGCAGAAATGGGATGGGAAACTTTTATCTCCTTTATGGCTTTAATGAGTGTAAGTCTTGGAATTTTAAACTTATTACCAATTCCAATGTTAGATGGTGGCCATCTAGTGTATTACATTATTGAAGCTATTCGAGGGAAACCTGTTTCTGAACAAATACAAATGTTTGGTCTAAAAATTGGTATGGTACTGCTCGGTAGTATGATGCTTTTAGCTTTATTTAATGACTTTATGCGTTTGTAAACGTATATGGATTTATAACTTACTGGAAAAAACTGGCATGCGGCACACACATTTTTTAATGCCTTTGGCACTTGTTAGCGCTATGGCAGCGGTACAACAAGCATATGCAGCTGATGATTTCGTTGTTAGAGATATTCGTGTAAACGGGTTAGTCCGTCTTACTCCTGCAAATGTTTATACCATGTTGCCAATCAACAGTGGCGATCGCGTTAATGAACCGATGATCGCCGAAGCAATTCGAACTTTGTATGCCACGGGTCTTTTTGATGATATTAAAGCATCAAAAGATAACGATACTTTGGTTTTTAATGTTATTGAACGCCCAATTATTTCAAAACTTGAATTTAAGGGTAATAAACTTATTCCTAAAGAGGCATTAGAACAAGGCCTTAAAAAAATGGGCGTTGCAGAGGGTGAGGTTTTTAAGAAATCTGCTTTGCAAACCATTCAAACAGAATTAGAGCAGCAATACACTCAACAAGGTCGTTATGATGCTAGCGTTACTGTTGATACCGTTGCACGACCAAATAACCGCGTTGAATTAAAACTTAATTTTAACGAAGGGACACCAGCAAAAGTTTTTGATATCAATGTGATTG
The DNA here is from genome assembly GCF_044538765.1 of Acinetobacter sp. ABJ-A23_2. Lineage (NCBI taxonomy): Bacteria > Pseudomonadati > Pseudomonadota > Gammaproteobacteria > Moraxellales > Moraxellaceae > Acinetobacter > Acinetobacter sp. ABJ-A23_2. The sequence goes on along the minus strand of NZ_JBIUCP010000015.1, from coordinate 15,326 downwards.
GTAATACTGTTTTTAAAGACAGTGAAATCAAACAAGCATTTGCTGTTAAAGAAAGTGGTTGGGCTTCAATAGTTACGCGTAATGACCGTTATGCGCGTGAAAAAATGGCTGCCAGCCTTGAAGCATTACGCGCAATGTACCTTAACAAGGGTTATATTAATTTCAATATTAATAATTCCCAGCTTAATATCAGTGAAGATAAAAAACATATCTTTATTGAGGTTGCTGTTGAGGAAGGTAACCAGTTTAAATTTGGTCAAACTAAATTCTTAGGTGATGCGCTTTATAAACCTGAAGAATTACAAGCCCTAAAAATTTATAAAGATGGCGATACCTATTCACAAGAAAAGGTAAATGCGGTTAAACAATTGCTTTTACGTAAGTATGGTAACGCTGGTTATTATTTTGCTGATGTAAATATTGTTCCGCAAATTAATAACGAAACTGGTGTTGTTGACTTAAATTACTATGTAAACCCAGGCCAGCAAGTGACTGTGCGTCGTATTAACTTTACTGGTAATAGCAAAACTTCCGATGAAGTATTACGTCGTGAAATGCGCCAAATGGAAGGTGCTTTAGCAAGTAATGAAAAAATTGACTTGTCTAAAGTTCGTTTAGAGCGTACAGGCTTCTTTAAAACAGTTGATATTAAACCAGCTCGTATCCCAAATTCACCAGACCAGGTCGATTTGAATGTAAATGTTGAAGAACAACATTCAGGTACTACCACATTAGCTGTAGGTTACTCGCAAAATGGCGGTATCACGTTCCAAGCAGGACTTAGTCAAACTAACTTTATGGGTACTGGTAACCGAGTTGCAATTGATTTGTCTCGTTCAGAAACTCAAGACTATTACAACTTAAGTGTTACTGACCCTTACTTTACCATTGATGGGGTCAGCCGTGGTTATAACGTTTATTATCGTAAAACTAAGTTAAATGATAACTATAACGTTAACAACTATGTAACAGATAGTTTTGGTGGTAGTTTAAGTTTTGGTTATCCAATTGATGAAAACCAAAGCTTAAGTGCATCTGTAGGTATTGATAATACTAAAGTGACGACTGGTCCTTATGTTTCTACCTATGTGCGTGACTATTTATTGGCAAATGGTGGTAAGGCAACAGGCAAAGGATCGTACTGTCCCTTAGATGCTAATGGAAAATCACAAATTGATAGTAAAACTGGAGAGTGTACAGCTCCAGAATTCTATAATAATGCTTTTGAAGGCGAGTTCTTTACTTATAACTTAAACCTAGGTTGGTCATATAACACGTTAAATAGACCAATTTTCCCAACGTCTGGTATGTCTCACCGTGTAGGTCTTGAAATTGGTTTACCGGGTAGTGATGTTGACTATCAAAAATTAACTTATGATACGCAAGCATTCTTGCCGATTGGTAAATCAGGCTTTGTTCTTCGTGGTTATGGTAAGCTTGGTTATGGTAACGATTTACCATTCTATAAGAACTTTTATGCGGGTGGTTACGGTTCTGTTCGAGGATATGACAACAGTACTTTGGGACCTAAATATGCCAGTGTAAATTTACAAGAAACAAAACAAAATGATCCTTCACCTGAAAATGTTGGTGGTAATGCTCTAGTTCAATTTGGTACTGAGTTGGCATTGCCTATGCCATTTAAGGGTGATTGGACTCGTCAGGTACGCCCTGTACTGTTTGCTGAAGGTGGTCAGGTCTTCGATACCAAATGTAATATTGATAACTCTGTGTATGGCACTAAAGGCATGACCATTAATGGTCAGTCAATTTCAGATGTTAAAAAATATTGTGAAGATAACTACGGCTTTGATTTAGGTAACTTACGTTATAGCGTGGGTGTGGGTGTAACCTGGATTACTATGATTGGACCATTGTCACTTAGCTATGCATTCCCGTTAAATGATAAACCAGGTGATGAAACTAAAGAAATCCAGTTTGAAATTGGTCGTACTTTCTAAGTACGACTTCATTGAAAAATGAAATAAGGAAAGAAATTTACATGAAAAAATTAAATACATTAATGTTAGGGTTAGGCTTGACGGTGGCTTCAGTAGCAGCTAATGCAGCTGGTTATGGTGTGATTGATCTCGCTAAAGTTGTTGAAAATAGTACTTATTTAAAGCAACAAAATGCAAGCTTAAACCAGTCTGTGAAACCTACAACGACTAAACTTGAGCAATTGGGTAAAGAGTTAGAAGGACTTCAACGTCAAGCTCAAACCCAAGGCCAAAAAATGAAAGAAGATGAGATTAAAAAATTACAATCTCAGTATCAATCAAAGTTAAATGAATTTAATTCAACACAGCAAGGTTTACAGTCTAGAGTTCAAACTAGCTTGCAAAGTATGAACACAACTTTTGAGACTAGAGTTAAACAAGCTGCTGAGCAGTTACGAAAAGAAAATAATCTTGACTTTATTTTGAATAAAAATTCAACTGTTGCCTATGACGCTAAGTATGATTTAACTGATAAAATGATACAAAAGGTTAATTCAATGAAATAAATTAATGAAAGTGCAACAATATCGTTTAGATGAATTAGCTCACCTCGTTAAAGGTGAGCTAATTGGTGAAGGTAGCCTTCAATTTTCAAACCTAGCAAGTTTAGAAAATGCGGATGTTAACCATCTTACTTTTGTAAATGGTGATAAATATCTCGAACAAGCTAAAGCAAGCCGCGCGGGAGCTTTTATTGTTACCGCTGCTTTAAAAGAACATCTTCCTGAAAAAGATAATTTCATTATTGTTGATAATCCTTATCTTGCTTTTGCAATCCTTACTCACGTATTTGATAGAAAGCTTACTTCAACAGGTATAGAAAGCACTGCTCAAATTCATCCATCTGCTGTTATTTCCGAAACCGCATATATAGGACACTATGTAGTTATTGGTGAAAATTGCGTAGTGGGTGATAATACAGTCATTCAGTCGCATACTAAACTTGATGACTATGTAGAAGTTGGAAAAGACTGTTTTATTGATTCTCATGTCACTATTACAGGCAGTTCTAAATTACATGATCGTGTACGTGTTCATTCAAATACTGTAATTGGTAGTGAAGGTTTTGGCTTTGCTCCATATCAAGGAAAATGGCATCGTATTGCTCAATTAGGTTCAGTTATCATTGGTAATGATGTTCGCATTGGATCAAATTGTAGTATTGATAGGGGGGCTCTTGATAATACAATTTTGGAAGATGGAGTAATTATTGATAATCTTGTGCAAATTGCACATAACGTTCATATTGGTTCAAATACTGCTATTGCAGCTACGTGTGGCATTGCAGGAAGTACAAAAATTGGCAAAAACTGTATTCTAGCTGGAGCATGTGGAGTCTCAGGTCACCTTACAATTGCTGATAATGTGACTTTAACTGGAATGTCAATGGTCACAAAAAATATTTCTGAAGCTGGAACTTATTCTTCAGGAATTGGGTTGTTTGAAAATAGTCATTGGAAAAAGACAATTGTACGCTTGCGACAATTAGCAGATGTGCCATTGACCCAAATCACTAAACGACTTGATCATATACAAGCTCAAATAGAGTCTCTTGAATCAACTTTTAATTTGCGTAAATAGAATATTATGACCGAGTCAACTACACCTAAATTTGCCATCCCTGAATTACCAATGCAGATTCAAACGATTCGTCAATATTTGCCGCATCGTTATCCATTCTTATTGGTTGATCGTGTGACTGAAGTTACTGACAATAGTATTGTTGGTTATAAAAATGTTTCTATCAATGAAGAGTTTCTACAAGGACATTTCCCAGAATATCCAATTATGCCTGGTGTTCTAATTGTTGAAGCACTAGCTCAAGTTTCAGGCGTTCTAGGTTTTATTATGAACAATGAAACACCAAAACCGGGTTCTTTGTTCCTGTTTGCTGGTGCAGAAAGAGTTAGATTTAAAAAACAAGTAGTTGCAGGTGACCAACTTGTATTAAAATCTGAGTTGGTAATGCAGAAGCGCGGCATTTACAAATACAATTGTACAGCTAGCGTTGATGGCATTGTAGCAGCAACCGCTGAGATTATGATTTCACACCAAAAAACAGAGCAGGCATGAGTAATCACGATTTAATCCATTCTACCGCCATTATTGATCCATCTGCAGTGATTGCTGCAGATGTTCAAATAGGACCTTATTGTGTTATTGGTCCTCAAGTAACTATTGGTGCTGGTACTAAATTACATTCTCATGTGGTAGTAGGTGGTTTTACCAGAATTGGCCAAAATAATGAGATCTTCCAGTTTGCAAGTGTTGGTGAAGTTTGCCAAGACCTCAAATATAAAGGTGAAGAAACTTGGCTTGAAATTGGTAACAACAATTTAATTCGTGAACATTGCAGCTTACATAGAGGCACTGTGCAAGATAATTCATTGACTAAGATAGGTAGTCATAACCTATTGATGGTCAATACACATATCGCACATGACTGTATCGTAGGTGATCACAATATTTTTGCCAATAATGTTGGTGTTGCCGGGCATGTACATATTGGTGATCATGTTATTGTGGGCGGTAATTCTGGAATTCATCAATTCTGTAAGATTGATTCTTACAGCATGATTGGTGGGGCCTCACTAATTCTTAAAGATGTACCAGCATATGTTATGGCGTCTGGTAATCCTGCTCATGCTTTTGGTATAAATACTGAAGGTATGCGAAGAAAAGGGTGGTCTAAAAATACAATTCAGGGCTTAAGAGAAGCTTATAAATTGATATTTAAATCTGGATTGACCTCTGTTCAAGCTGTTGAGCAAATTAAAAGTGAAATTTTGCCTTCTGTTCCAGAAGCTCAATTATTAATTGACTCTCTTGAACAATCTGAACGCGGAATTGTGCGTTAATTTTTAATAAGATATAAAAAAGGCACTGTTAAAAACAGTGCCTTTTTTATATGTTTAAATTATTTCTTAAAGAATTTAACTTCTTCAGATTTGGGATATTGAGTAAGTAGTTTGTTCTTATATTGATTTGCTGACACAGTATTTTTATCAACATCTTTCGCAATACTATACAGCTGATACAGTGCTCGAGGTGCCTTACTAGAGTTTGGATATTGGCTAGCGACAATATTGTAGTTTTTCTTCGCTTCATTGTAGTTCACTGGGTCTGTAGCTAAATGAAACTCTGCTAACCAGAAATAGGCATTACCTGTATAAATACTATTAGGATGGTTTTTAATAAAGTTTTGCATCGGAGCAATTGCTTTTTTTGCTCCACCTTGTTTGTAAGCATCTAAAGCTACTGTATAAGCGGCTTTTTCTAGCTCAAGTGGATTTGATTGATTTTGGGCCGCGGTGACTGGTTGAGCGTTTGTTACGGGTGCACTAGGTTGTTGTTCAGAGGTGGTTGGAGTAGGTGGAGCTGCAACTACTTTGTTGCCATCTGTAGGCTGAGATTGAGGTGCTGATGTATTAGTAGAAGTGGTGCTATCAGCAGTCGTATTTGAGCTATCTTCTTGTGTAGCACTGTCAGGGTCAACTTTTTGATGTAACAATTCTAGACGTTGATCTAAATCAGTATAGCGGTTCGCAAGGTCTTTCTTTAATTGCTCAATATCATTCGCTTGTTCTTCTAACTGACCTCTTAAAGTACGGACATCATTTTCTAATTGTTGGTTTTTTTGCATCAATTCCCAGTTTAAATTTGTAGGAACTGAAATATTGCTTGAAGAAGTATTAGATGCACTACCATCATTTTGACTTAAACCACGAGACTCGATAGGAATGTTTGCGTATAGAGAAGTGGTACTCATTAAGGCAATAAATAATAAAGAATGCTTCTTCATTTGCATGTGTATAAATCCATAATTTTATATAAAAGCCACCTTGATACAGGAATATAAAAAACAATTCTCTAAATATCTAAGGTTTTTCATTAATCAATGCAATTAAAGCAGTTAACAGTTTAAATGCAAGGATAGTTTACAATCTTCAAGCATATTTTATGCAAAATACGAAAAGAGCATAAGTTCAGAAAATTACATTTTTAGGGTTTTAAGCTGTTTTTGCTGATGAATTAATCAATCGAAACAAAAACTTGCTGAAAAAGACAGAGAAGGGTTGCAACTCTTTTAAAAATCTCTATACTTTGTTTTGCAATGGTAGCCCCGCTGGTGGCTTCGCAATTGTACTCTGTGAACCCCGCCAGGACCGGAAGGTAGCAACGGTAGCAGATCTATGATGTGCCGAAGTTTTGCTAGTGGGGCTGCCACCTTTCTTTTAATCCAATTTTCTTTGGATCGCTTTTAAAATTACATCTAAATCAAATCCTCTATATTGTAGAAATCTGATCTGTTTTGCTTTAAGTTTTGGATCTTTCTCTACGGCTTCTCCAAACTTTTTAACTTTAAGTTGATACGCCTGTTCTACCCAATCAATTTCTTGAATTTCATCGGCGATTAAATCATTTTCTATCTGTTTTGTTTTTAAAGCTTGTTGAATGCGTTTTGGACCTTTGCCTTTACGAATCTGGCTAGCCAATGTTAATTCCGCAACACGCTGGTCACTTTGGTAATTTTGTTCAGATAACTCTTCAACAAGTTGTTTCACTTCTTCTATATTTTGTGCATAACGAGCTAATTTCTCAATCAATTCTGCTTTAGAGTAGTCTCGACGAGTAAGTAAAGCAAAAGCATATGAGCGTAAGCGCTGGCCAGTAAGAGGAGGGCGCTGTTGAGATTGCTCATCGTTTCTTTTGAACATATAAATTTCCTTGTAAAAAACGCCCCGAAGGGCGTTTTATGACTTATGTATAATTAAGACTCTAATAAAAGATCTGGTTCTTCTTCATCATCTTCAATTTGCACTGCGCCATTTGTACCTGTAGTCAACAATTGCTCACGGATATTGCGCTCAATCTCTTCAGCTATTTGCTTATTTTCTTCAAAATAACGAATTACGTTATTCTTACCTTGGCCAATTTTATTACCTTGGTATGAATACCATGCACCAGCTTTTTGAACGATATCTTGCTGAACTGCTAAATCTACAAGTTCACCTAATTGGTTAGTACCTTTACCATATAGAATTTGGAAAATAGCTTCTCTAAATGGAGGAGCCATTTTGTTCTTAACAACTTTAACTTTGGTTTCTGAACCAACAATTTCGTCGCCTTCTTTTACCTGACCGATACGACGAATATCTAAACGAACTGAAGCATAGAATTTAAGTGCGTTACCACCAGTCGTAGTTTCTGGGCTACCAAACATAACACCAATCTTCATGCGGATTTGGTTAATGAAAATAACCATACAGTTTGAACGTTTAGCGTTACCCGTAATTTTACGAAGTGCTTGGCTCATAAGACGTGCTTGTAGACCCATGTGAGAGTCTCCCATCTCACCTTCGATCTCTGCCTTAGGTGTAAGAGCAGCTACCGAGTCCACAACGATTAAATCAATCGCACCTGAACGAACAAGCATATCAGCGATTTCAAGTGCTTGCTCACCGTTGTCGGGTTGTGAAACAAGTAGGTTATCAATATCTACACCAAGCTTACGTGCATACTGAGGATCTAGGGCATGTTCGGCATCGATAAAGGCACATGTACCACCAGACTTTTGACATTGAGCAATTGCTTGTAATGTCATTGTAGTTTTACCAGAAGATTCTGGACCATAAATTTCGATAATACGGCCTTTTGGTAAACCACCAATCCCCAATGCGATGTCTAAAGTTAAAGAACCTGTAGATACGGCTTCAACTGCTTGAACAGTGTTGTCACCGAGACGCATAACCGTGTTTTTACCAAATTGCTTTTCAATTTGGCTCAAAGCGGCTTGTAATGCTTTGCTTTTATTCTCATCCATCTCAAAAACCTCAATACTCTATGTTCATCACGTTTAACCCAAGTGGATGCATTGAATCTCAACTTGTTTCACAGGGCTAATAGTGACAGATTTTTTCTCTAGCTTCTATATATTGTATATGTGAGTGCGACACAACTCGACGTTTTTATTCATCATCATAAGACCAATGGTCTTCATAATGTTGATCATTATCCTGTTTAAACCGATTGATTTGTCGCCGATCTTTCTTGCTTGGTCTATGGTCAGGTCGAGCTAGATTATGCAATTTTCGCTGGGAAGCAATCAACTCCCGTCTTGCAATACTTACTTCGGTTTCTTCATAAAGTTGTTGTGCAACTGGAGCGGGTCCTCTAGCGTTGGAAAGTGCTTTAACAACAATCGTCTTTTTATCGAAACCTTGCTGAACAACCAGTTCCATCCCAACACGAATTTCTTTAGAAACTTTTACACGCTCATTATTGTGATGTACTTTTCCCCCTTCAATTGCTGCTTTAGCAATAGAACGAGTTTTAAAAAAACGTGCCGCCCATAACCATTTGTCAACGCGCATGGTTTCTACAGCATCGTTTTCACGCAATTTTGACATCATTATCCTTTCTATCAGTTTGATTCAAAATAGACAGTAGCTCTGTAAGCTGATCTAGAGCTTTATACTCTAAATCTTGTGACTGCCTTTTACTCTTAAGAGTTGAGGGCTGTAAGATAGTAAACAAGTGTCTTATACCAAATTTTTCAGCAGTTTTTAAAACTGGAAGAGTGTCATCTAAAAAAATAGTCGTTTCTGGTACAAAATAATATAAACGTTGTAACTCTTGCCAAAATTGAAGGTCTTCTTTTGCATGACCAATTTGTTCGCTAGACACAATCACATCAAAAAAATCTTGAATAGGAATGTTATCAAGTTTTAATTGTAAACTTGCACAGTCTGCATTAGTGACTAACCAGCATTGATAACCTTGTTCTTTTAGACCACTGAGTAGCTCTATGCATCCTGAGCGTGTTTTAATTTTATGTTGAAATTCTTGCTGAAGTTTTAAAACATCTACGCCTGTAGTTTTTGTCCAATACTTTGAAGAATACCAGGCAAGAGTATGCTTATTACTACGATAAAACTGACTTAATATTTCTTGGCTTTCTGTTAAAGAGATTTGATGTGTTTGAGAATGTCTTTCAGGTAGGCATTCGTTCCATATAAAATCATCAAAAGCCAAATCTAACAAAGTTCCGTCCATGTCAAAAAGCACTATTTTATTCATGTTTTGAGAGCTCCAACTAAAATATACATGGAAGAAAAGCAGCTTAAGATTATAATCATTAAAGTCGGGAAAACGGACTGATTTGTTGTTATTTCATCATTTTAAAATTCTAATGGTCTGTAGTGAATAAACGAGTAGATAACAATAGTGCCCCTAAAGCTTGGACTACTCAATATTGAGAGAAAAGTAAAATAATGTTTTTCATAAGGTAATTTCTATATATCTGCTCTTACTTTTTTGAAGGTGTACTTTATGATAAAACTACTTAATAGTAGGGCTTGAACAAAATTTTTGAAAATATTCATAGAAGTAAAATAGGAGGAAAATGACTAATAAAGTCTTTTAGAAATATAGATTTATATTTATTTTTCGGTTCATTTTTTGATAAGTATTTTTGCTTTTCTATGAACTCTATGGAATTATTATTTAAATATTATTAAAAGTTGGAATAAAAGTGGGCTTATATACAATTAGATATGGTTATCGTAACAACAGTTTTTTTATAGCTTCAAACGCTGCTGGAAAGTTTATCGTAATTGATGCATTAGGAGCAGATTTTCAAATAGGTCATCAAATCTCTTATGAAGGTACCAAAATAATAAATGAAACTTTAAATGATGAGACGGAAGCAAGAGTTCATCTGGAGAGCAATGAAAAAGAGGCTTATGAATATTTACGTGCCATGAAGTAATAAACTCGTTATTTTGATTTACATAGGATACGTATTGGCAAACATTTTATAAATTGAACCGTACTTGTTTAAAGTTATATTAAAAATTATCCGAATAACAATTTAGAGCAGGCAATGAAAATTGGATTTATTGGAGGAGCCAATGACGGCATAGTGATCAATGCCGCCAATGGTATTGATACTTATAAACTTGAATGGCATTACAAGGCTGAGAAGCACTGTGAAGAACAGCCATCATTAGGGCTAAATGGCCCTGAATATGACTATTACAATCTATTAATTTTGAGAAAAAACAAAGAAGCAAAACTTTTCTATGTTTTAACTACAATGGATAAGGAAGCTATTGCAGATAAAATTAATGAATATTGGGAACATTCCACTTCTGTCGGTTATGACTTCGATGAATAATCTTATTTTTTAATTCATTGGAATGCTTGAAATATATCAATATTTGATTTACTCATAACTTAAACTTAGGATTATTTATTTCATAAAGAACATGTTCTTGTAGGGCATGTTCGTCTGGAAGCTTGGGATGGTTGAAGTATTTAACTTTGTGCATTCCTAGTCTTTCCATCACTGCTTGAGATGGTTTATTCACTGTTGCTGTAAAAGAAACTACTTTATCTTTATTAAGCACATTGAAGGCATAGTCTAATGCTGCTTTTGCTCCTTCTGTGGCATAACCTTTTTTCCAAAATTTTGTCGCAATTCTCCAGCCAATTTCAATGCAAGGGGAAAAATCAAATTGTTCTGGTTGGTCGTGTAGGCCAATAAAACCAATAAAGTCATGGCTTTCTTTTAATTCTACAGCCCAAAATCCCCAACCTTTTTCATCAATAAGGGCTGATGCTCTTTGAATTAAATTTATACTTTCAGTAGCAGATAAAAGCTTTGGAAAAAAACGCATAACATCTTTATCCAATCCCATTTCGATAAAGGGGGCAGCATCAGTTTCTTTCCATTGTCTTAGGATCAAACGTTCGGTTTCGATCATAGTAAAAGTTCTTTAAATATAATTTTTAATTTAACCATATAGTCTACAGTGGCTTTTGTATAATTTTCTGTAAGATAATCTTAGAATTAATGCTTACCACTCCTTTAATTTTATTGAGTGTATTAATAACAAAATGAGAAAAAGAATTTAGATCTTTAGTGGCCACATGCAGTACATAGTTACATTCGCCTGTAATGATATAAGCATTAATGACTTCATCAAAATTCTTGATTTGGCTTAAGAAAAAGTTGTGGTCATTTTCGGTGAGTTGAGCAAGTTTTATTTCAACTATCGCCTCAATTTTTATACCTAATTTTTCATAATTAACTTTCGCTTGATATTTTTCAATGATTCCGTTGGCTTCTAAAATCTTGACGCGTCTGTGACAAGCAGATGCTGAGAGATTGACAAGATCAGCAAGTTCTTGGTTACTTAAACGTGCATTCTCTTGTAAATACTTCAAAATTTTTAGATCGATTGCATCTACATTCATTTTCGAATTCCATCCATGTTTTTTAATTTTAATTGGAATTTTATACGAAAATAGCCGTTTTTAATCAAATATTATCGAACAAATCGAAAGAATTGACATGATAAAATTCAAATACAAAGGAAATGTTGAAATAGGTGCAATACGAAATGATTACTCGTGAACAGTGTTTGTATTGGGATCAGGAAGATGAACTCAAAAAATTTAAAGATGAATTTGCATTGCCAGAAGGTGTTATTTATTTAGATGGCAACTCTTTAGGTGCTAGACCAAAGAAATCTTTGGCTGTCGCTCAGCATATTATTTCCCAAGAATGGGGAGAAGATTTGATCAATAGCTGGAATAAGGCTGATTGGTGGGGGTTACCAACAAGACTGGGTGACAAAGTCGCTAAACTGATTGGTGCCGAACAGGGCGAAGTTATTATTTCAGATTCAACCACGCTGAACTTATTTAAGGTTTTATCAGCAGCGGTAAAAATTCAGGCCGAAAAAAATCCTGAACGTAAAATCATCGTAGCGGAAAAGGATGCTTTCCCAACAGATATTTATATTATTGAAGGTTTCATTGATTTAATTCAAAAGGGCTATCAAGTTGAATTAATTGATGGTTTAGAAGACTTAGCTCGAGCTTTAGAGAAAGATGTTGCTGTGGTAGTTCTTTCTCACGTGAATTACCGTACTGGGTATTTCTACGATATGTCATCTATTAATGAGCAGATTCACTCTAAAGACGCTTTGGTGATTTGGGATTTATCTCACTCCGTTGGTGCTGTTCCAATGGACCTGAATCAAAGCGGTAGTGATTTTGCGATTGGTTGTACCTATAAATATTTAAATGGGGGGCCTGGTTCACCAGCATTGCTCTGGGTCAATGAAAAGCACCGTGATCAGTTTTGGCAACCTTTATCTGGCTGGTGGAGTCACAAAAAACCATTTGATATGGCACAGCATTATGAGCCAGCGAATAGTATCCGCCGTTATTTATGTGGGACTCAGCCGGTTATTTCTATGAGTCTTATTGAATGCGGTGTCGATATTTTCTTACATGCTGATATGCAAAAAATCCGTGAAAAATCGCTGAAATTAACTGACTTATTTATTCAACTGGTACAGCAAGAATGCTCTGAATTCGGTTTTGAGTTAATTACGCCTTTAGATCATAAATATCGTGGTAGTCATGTTAGTTATCGCCATGAATTCGGTTATGAAATTATTCAGGCGCTTATTGCACGTGGTGTGATTGGTGATTATCGGGAACCTGCGGTGTTGCGATTTGGTATTACACCTTTGTATCTGGGCTTTGAAGATATTTGGAATGCAGTACAGCACTTAAAAGAAACCATGCTGAATAGTGAATGGAAAAACAAGCAGTATTTAGTTCGCGGTGAAGTGACCTGATTTTAAGGAATCAAAATAAAACAAATGGCTAGGAGGGCCTATGAGTAGTTTTGATGAAATACAAAATAGAGAAGCTGGGCTGCATAAAAAGTTATCTGCAAAACAGATGGGGATGATTGCCATTGGTGGAGCAATTGGAACCGGATTGTTTATGGGAAGCAAATTTGCAATTAGCTTTGCTGGTCCTGCAGTCATCGTCAGCTATGCGATTGGTGGTTTAATTGCATTTGCACTTATGGCTTGCTTGGCTGAAATGACGGTTCAGCATCCTACCTCGGGCTCATTTGGTGCATATGCAGAACATTATATGAGTCCACTTGCTGGCTTCTTAGTTCGTTACTGTTATTGGGCTTGTATTGTGTTGGCTGTAGGCACTGAGATTACCGCTGTAGCTGATTATATGAAGCTTTGGTTTCCAAATGTAGGCTCTTGGGTCTGGATTGGATTTTTTTCACTGACCTTACTTGTTGTAAATGCCTATAGTGTTAAAGCCTTTGGTTTGGTGGAGTACTGGTTTTCCACAATCAAAGTTTTTGCCATTATCGTGTTTATTCTTTTGGCTATTGGTATCTTGACTCAAAGCAAGGAGGGCGCAAAGCAAGTTGTGACTAATTTGTCAGGGCATGGAGGCTTTTTCCCCAATGGCTTTAGTGGGGTATGGATTGGTGTCATTATTTCAATATTTAGTTATTTAAGTATAGAAATGATCGCCGTCGCAGCTGGTGAAGCAAAAGACCCTGAAAAAGCAGTAAAAAAGGCATTTAAAAGCACAGCACTCCGACTCATTTTGTTTTATTTATTGTCCTTATTTCTAATCGTTACTTTGGTGCCATGGACGGTTTTGATTGGAGCAGATGCAACAAGCCCTTTTGTTATGGTCATGAGGATTGTTGGTATTCCATATGCCGATAACATTTTAAACTTTATTGTAATTGTAGCTGCCTTATCTGCAATGAATAGCATGCTTTATATTTCAACTCGTATGCTGTTTAGCTTGTCACGTGCAGGCGATGCACCAAAAGTTTTTGGCCGAATCAGTAGTAACGGTGTACCAGTAAATGCACTGTTACTTTCCGCGGTAGGGATTGGTATTGCTAGTATTGTTTATACAATTAATCCGGCTTCTGCATTCCCAATCATGATTGCACTATCAATGTTTGGTGCACTGTTCACTTGGGGTAGTATCTTTGTGACACATATGTTTTTTAGAAAGCATATGGCTCAGCAAAACATACAGCTAAAATTTAAAATTCCAGCCAGTCGATTCATCTCACTATTCGGTTTTATTGCGATTTTGAGTATTACAGTAACCACTTGGTTTACCAATGAGTTTAAGTCTACTTTGCAGTTTGGCGTACCCTTAGTGCTTGTTCTGATATTTTGCTTCTACTTAAAACGTTCCACCGTAAAGTTAAATCTCAACTCTAGTGAAGAAACATTGAAGTGATCGGCATATGAGACAATATGATAATGCTACAACGGTAGCAAATGAAGGTGAAATACTAGCAAGCTTTCAATATAGAAGCTTGCTGAGTTATCAAGCCTATCATCATATAAAAGATATAAAGTATGGTTCACAGAACCGATCAACGATGGATTTTTTCCCTTTAGAACATGCCAATAAAACCGTGATTTTTATACATGGAGGTTATTGGCAGTGGTGTGATAAATCGGACTTTGCCTTTATAGCGCCGTATATTTTGGCAAAAGGGGCGCAATGTATACTTTTAGAATATGACTTGGCTCCTCAAAGTCATATTTCACAAATGGTGGCTCAAACTCAAAAAGCTCTAGATTTTATTGCACAGCAGAATTGGAAAACGGATGAAGTTTTATTAGTGGGCCATTCAGCAGGTGCGCATCTCGGGGCATTATGTTTAAGCCATCCTTTATTATCTGAAGCAGTTTTATTAAGTGGTATCTATGATTTAGCACCTATACGAGAGACTCATTTAAATCATGCATTAAACTTATCACAAGACGATATTTTGAAATATAGCCCTATTTATCACAAAGAGAGTGTTGATATTCCTTGTATGGTTTTGTGTGGAGAGTTGGAGGTAAGTGAATTGAGATGGCAAAGCCAAAATTATTTTGAGCATAAAGGCGATCAAGATCAGGAGTTATTCTCTTTAGAGACTATTTCTGGGATTAATCATTATTCTATTTTAGAGCACTATTTTAAATGTAGGTTTGAGAACTAGAGAATCCGACTTTTAAAGGTGGGTGATTGGTTTTAATATTTTGAATCAATAACTTGAAGTTTATTCGATGATGATATGCCGAATGATATATGTTTTTATTAAATTTAATACAATATATTCATTTTAGGTTGTGTTTGAGTGGAAATGTAAAATGTATCACATTTAAGTAGCTTTTTATCACTACGTTGGATTTCAAGTTGACCTAAATTAATAACTCAATTAGATTAAAAGGATAGTGTTTTCTCTCTAATCGACAAACTGTTTAGCTGTTGCTTAGATGAGTTTTATAGTCCGTAGCTTCCCAAGATACGGACTTTTTTATTTTGTATCGTCTCTTGATCATAAATATTTAGTGTACTAAAGCAGCAATTGATGAAGTTGATCACAACGAGTTAAATGAAAATATGAAAGAGGTATTGTAAATATATCTTTAAAAGTATATATTTATTCATGCACATACTGCG
>NZ_JBIUCP010000147.1:0-210 GCF_044538765.1 Acinetobacter sp. ABJ-A23_2 | reverse complement strand
TGAAAGCAGATGCGGTTGACCGTAATGGTACACCAGTGAATGCTGAAGATAGTCTTGTGAAGACGGATCATGACAATAATCCAGATACACCAGACCAAGGTGGTTTAGACCGAGTAGATGGTTCAATTACAGTTGATGTGGATACTCAAGGCCATATTACAGGTGGCACCACAGACGTTACACCGGGTAGTCAAGTCACCTTAACCATTA
>NZ_JBIUCP010000146.1:0-213 GCF_044538765.1 Acinetobacter sp. ABJ-A23_2 | reverse complement strand
GCTTCCCTGATGGCACAACAGCAACTGTAGTTGCAGGTCCTGATGGTAAATGGACAGTGCCAAACCCAGGTGACTTGACTGATGGTCAAACAGTAACTGCGACAGCAACCGACCCTGCAGGCAATACCTCATTGCCAGGTTCAGGTACAGTCTCTGCAGACATTACGGCACCTGTGGTTGCGCTAGATGATGTGTTGACGAATGACAGCACAC
>NZ_JBIUCP010000145.1:0-218 GCF_044538765.1 Acinetobacter sp. ABJ-A23_2 | reverse complement strand
ACTGTGAGCTTCCCTGATGGCACAACAGCAACAGTCGTTGCAGGCCCTGATGGTAAGTGGACAGCGCCAAACCCAGGTGACTTGCTTGATGGTCAAATAGTGACTGCGACAGCGACTGACCCAGCAGGTAACCCATCATTACCAGGTACAGGCACTGTAGATGCATTGGCACCGACCGTTGCCTTGAGTGACGTGTTAACCAACGACAGCACACCTGC
>NZ_JBIUCP010000144.1:0-225 GCF_044538765.1 Acinetobacter sp. ABJ-A23_2 | reverse complement strand
CACCCAGATTATTAGCTGTACTGTTGCCCAAGGCATCGGTCTTGTTGTTGCTTGACGTACTTAACGCATCAAGCTGGCCTTTGTTTACTGCATCAGTAGCATTGGTGCCTGCTGCTACGTTACTGATTGTGTTGCCTGCAGCATCAATACCAGTCTTGGTCACACTTGGTCCACCAGTGATGGTTAAACCATTCGTATCCAGCTTACTGTCCCCTGCCGTTACAC
>NZ_JBIUCP010000143.1:0-228 GCF_044538765.1 Acinetobacter sp. ABJ-A23_2 | reverse complement strand
TGACTGTAGATGGCACAGACTATCCAGCAGTCAATAACGGCAACGGTACCTGGACGCTTGCAGACAATACGCTTCCAGTGTTGACCGATGGACCACACACCGTAACTGTGACAGCGACCGACCCTGCAGGTAATGTGGGTACAACAGGTGCAGTGGTGACTATCGATACCACAGCACCAAATGCACCGGTTCTTGATCCAATCAATGCGACTGATCCAGTGACAGGTA
>NZ_JBIUCP010000142.1:0-231 GCF_044538765.1 Acinetobacter sp. ABJ-A23_2 | reverse complement strand
ATCCACTTGAACAACAAGTGACTGCAACGGTTCAGCCAGATGGTAGCTATACAGCAGAAGTGCCGGCAGACTTTGCTGATGGTGAGTTAACAGTGAAGGCAGACGCGGTTGACCGTAATGGTACACCAGTGAATGCTGAAGATAGTCTTGTGAAGACGGATCATGACAATAATCCGGATACACCAGACCAAGGTGGTTTAGACCGAGTAGATGGTTCAATCACAGTTGATG
>NZ_JBIUCP010000141.1:0-231 GCF_044538765.1 Acinetobacter sp. ABJ-A23_2 | reverse complement strand
CGTCTGCCTTCACTGTTAACTCACCATCAGCAAAGCCTGCCGGCACTTCTGCTGTATAGCTACCATCTGGCTGAACCGTTGCAGTCACTTGTTGTTCAAGTGGATTACCCGCTTGATCATGACCTGTGATGGTTAAGGTGACTTGACTACCCGGTGTAACGTCTGTGGTGCCACCTGTAATATGGCCTTGAGTATCCACATCAACTGTGATTGAACCATCTACTCGGTCTA
>NZ_JBIUCP010000140.1:0-233 GCF_044538765.1 Acinetobacter sp. ABJ-A23_2 | reverse complement strand
CTGTATAGCTACCATCAGGATTAACAGTAGCAGTGACTTGTTGCTCAAGTGGGTTACCCGCCTGATCCTGACCTGTAATAGTTAAGGTGACTTGACTACCCGGTGCAACGTCTGTGGTGCCACCTGTAATATGGCCTTGAGTATCCACATCAACTGTGATTGAACCATCTACTCGGTCTAAACCACCTTGGTCTGGTGTATCCGGATTATTGTCATGATCCGTCTTCACAAGA